>CAIJZG010000165.1 GCA_903825065.1 uncultured Bacteroidota bacterium | reverse complement strand
ATTTATCAGTAGCAGATAACATTAGAAACCTTTGGCCAATGTTAACAAGGGATGCAACAAATGAAATCAGTTCACTAATTAATTTACCAAATCGTTATATAGTACCAGGTGGAAGGTTTAGAGAAATATATTATTGGGATTCTTATTTCACCATGCTAGGATTAAAAGAAGACGGGAAGATTGATTTGATTGAGGATATGGTATCTAATTTTGCCTATCTCATCAATAAATTAGGACATATACCCAATGGCAACAGACAATATTATATAAGTAGAAGTCAGCCCCCTTTTTTTGCTTTAATGGTTCAACTATTAGCAGATACAAAAAAAGATGATGGCATCTATCTCAAGTATCAAAAGGAATTAGAAAAAGAATATGCATTCTGGATGGATGGTGCTGCAGATTTGAAAAAAGGCACATCTGTAAATAGGATTGCTTGCATGCCTGATGGAACTATTTTGAATCATTATTTTGATTCAAGGGCAAAACCAAGAGAAGAAAGCTTTTCCGAAGATGTTCATATAAGTAAAACCTGTATCGATCCTGCTGAAACGGTTTTTACAAACCTGAGAGCTGGTGCTGAAAGTGGATGGGATTTTAGTACAAGATGGTTTGCAGATAATAAATCAATTAGCACCATTGAAACAACCCAAATCATTCCTGTTGATCTGAATTGTTTAATGTACATGTTAGAGCAAATAATAGCAAAAACTGCAACGATAGCTGGTGATGCAACAAAGGCTTCCGAATTTATTGAGTTATCAGCAAAAAGAAGAATGGCTATTTTAGAATATTGCTGGAATAATCAAATTCACTTTTTCTGTGATTACCATTTTGTGAAACAGCAAACATTGAACAAAAGAACCGCCGCTGGTTTATATCCTCTATTTGTTTCAATTTGTACACAACATCAGGCTAATTCTGTAGCTCATGTAGTTGAAGAAAGTTTATTGAAACCAGGTGGCTTGGTCACTACTACTATTTATTCTGGTCAGCAATGGGATGCTCCAAATGGTTGGGCACCTTTACAATGGATAGCATTTACAGGTTTAAAAAAATATGGCCACCAACATTTGGCAAATGAGATTGGAACAAGATGGATCAAACTCAATGAAACAGTTTTTTCAAAAACCGGGAAGCTCATGGAAAAATATAATGTGGAGGACCTTAGTAAATTGGCAGGTGGTGGTGAATATGAAGGACAGGATGGATTTGGTTGGACAAACGGTGTATATCTGGCACTAAAAAATGCCTTTAACGAAAATATTTAATCAAATAAATCTACCAATATTTTTGTTGCAAATTATAGAGCACAGCACGATCAGTTTCGTTCATTGTTTTGGTACTGTCTTGCAAAAAATGCCTTTTAAAAGATTGTATAGCGGCACTGGTATCTTTTACATCATAGCCAATAATTCGTAATGCTTGAACCTGATTAAAGTTTGAAGGAACCTCTTCTAATTTACTATCAAACCACATTCCAAAGCCTTTATCCGCTAGTGTTTTCCAGGGGAACCGCCAATTAGGATCATTCTTTCTTACAGGTGCAATATCTCCATGACCAATAAAATTGGATGCAGGAATATTAAATGTTTTTTTGAGTCTGAACAATAAACTTATCAGACTATTAATTTGCAAACTATCGAAAGGTTCAAAACCATTATTATCTAATTCAATACCAATTGAAGATGAATTAATATCTGTATTACTTCCCCATTTTGCAATACCGCCATGCCAGGCACGTAAGTAATCGTTTAACATATGGTGCACGGTTCCATCTTTACAAATAACATAATGAGCACTTACTTGTGTTTTCACCATCGTAAATGTTTTTAATGTTTGCTCACAAGCATTTTGTGCAGTATGATGTATAATAACAAAGCTTGGCTTACGTAAATTGAAATTGGTTGTTCCAACCCAATAGGCAGGTTGTTTGATTGAATCAGAATTCCATTCTTCGGGTGTTGCCGTCAGGGTTTCAGCAAATGCTTTTGCTTGTTTTTGATAAGACTTATTGGTTTCAGCGTAGGGCTTTCTATTGCACCCCAATATGTTTAGCACAAGTATTACTAAAAGAAATATTCTTACATCAAATCTCATTCTATTTCAAATATAAAAGCTACCGAACCATATTAGATTCGGTAGCTTTTGTTTTCTCAATTAATTGGCTTTCCAGGTATTATTCGCTGAATTCATATCTGGGAAAGAATGATCTGGATCGATCACTACTTTTTGTAATTCTTCAGTCGTATTTAATCTTACTTTCCAACTTGCATTGTTTTGCCAAATTTCAACAGGCAAACTTTTTCTTTCTGTTTTTCCAGATTTAGTGGTGTATTCAATAATCACAGGCATGGCTAATTGATCTAAATTTTCAATTGTGATCAATGCCCCATTTTTTGCATCATTATTAATATAATCTACTTTAGAAATAGCTTGGTCTAGGTTATAATTCTCTAAGAACATTCCCCTCCAAAACCATGACAAGTCCTCTCCTGCTCCATTTTCTATACTTCTAAAGAAATCAAAAGGTGAAGGATGTTTAAATTTCCAATCGCGGATATATTTTTTAAAAGCATAATCAAAACGATCCTGACCTAAAATTTGTTCTCTTAAAAGAGTTAGCGCATATCCAGGTTTTGAATATAATTCTGTTCCGATATTTCTTTCTTGTAAAACATCTGGAGTATTCAACATAGCTTCAGTTCTTGGACCAAATAAATATTTTGCATACTCATGCCAATCTGATTTTGGTGCTTTGTATTCACCTTTATTAAAATCTTCCCCTGCTAATGTGTTAATGAATGTATTAAAGCCTTCATCCATCCAACCATATTTACGTTCGTTACTTCCTACAATCATAGGAAACCATGTATGTCCAAATTCATGATCGGTTACACCAAATAAGCCTCCTGTTTTAGCAGAAGAACCGCAAAATACGATTCCTGGATACTCCATCCCCCCAACATTACTTGCCACGTTAGAAGCAACTGGATAAGGAAATTCAAACCAACGCTTACTATAATTTTCAATACTTCCTTTAGTATATTCTGTGGCTCTACCCCAACCTTTTACACCTGCAGATTCAGCAGGGTATACACTGGTAGCCAAACATTTTTTCCCACTAGGTAAATTGATTTTTGCCGCATCCCAAATAAAACTTTTAGAAGTAGCCCATGCAAAATCACGCGCATTACTAATCGCAAATTTCCAAGTACAAGTAGCTTTTGCTGGTCTTGATAATGGATCATTAACTTCTGATTCTCCACGAATAGTTATGGTAGCATCACTACCCTTTGCTTGATTATATCGTTTTAACTGTAAAGGTGTTAATACTTCTTGCGCATTTAATAATTCTCCTGAAGCAACTACGATATGTGATGCTGGAACAGTTAAAGTGGCTTCCAAATCACCATACTCAAGATAGAATTCACTGGCACCTAAATAAGGCAATGTATTCCACCCTTGCAAATCATCAAATACACATACCCGAGGATACCATTGTGCAACAGCATAGATATTACCATTCTTGGTTTTCAAAATACCAGTTCTATCAGAACCATAATCTGGAATTACATAACTATAATCAATCTTTACAGAAACAGCACCAGTTCTTGCTGATAAAGCTTTAACCAATCTTAACTGCATTCTAGTGTCGGTAATTACATAAGGGATATTTTCTGATGGTTTTCCAGCTGAAACTAATTGTACAGATTTTATTTTGTATCCCCCATTAAAAGTACTTTTTGCATCACCATAACGACTACGACCAGTAGCTGGCATTTTAGCTTGCCCACGAGAATTTAAATCATATAAATTCTGATCTAGTTGTAACCATATATATGGTAATTCCTGAGGGCTATTATTTTTATAACTTAAAATGACGGAACCTGTAATTTCATTTTTAGCTTCATCAAGAGATGCAACGATTTTATAATCGGCTCTATTTTGCCAATAGGCATGTCCAGGTTCTCCGCTAGCTGCACGGAATTCATTTACTGCCGTAGGATAAAATAATGGACCAAACAATAAATGCTGATCATATTTCGACTTTCCTTCAGTGGGGGTATTAGGTAAGGTTGTTTGTGCAGACAACTGTATTAAAGCTGTGGCAAAAAAAGCAGTAAATGAAAATAACTTTTTAAACATAGTTCTGTTACTTTTATAGTGATTGAACGAAAGAGGCTAAAGTAATGAAAATCATGCCTCATTTTTTGAAAAAATTATAAATGGGTTAATATGTCATTATTATTAAATAGATCCGAATTTGGGAATCCTGCAAATAAGGGGAATTTATTGTCTAGAGAAGCTGCTATGCAATTGTTTCATGAATGGGTTTTGAATCCCAAATTACAAGTACACATGTTGCAAGTTGCACATTTAATGAAATCATGGGCTAGTGATAAGGAAAATTTAGATTCGCAGGGTCAGTGGATGTGGGAAATGTCAGGACTCTTACATGATGCAGATTGGGATCAGTGGCCCGATTTGCATTGTATTAAAATTATTGAACATTTAGAAAGTCTTCAAATAGACCCGGATGTAATGCATGCTATCGCATCACATGGCCCGAATCATTTCGGTGTAGATCCAATTAACAAAATGGATAAAATGTTATTTGCATTTGATGAACTTTCTGGGCTGATACATGCATATTCATTAATGCGACCAAACGGTTATGAAGGGATGGACATTAAAGGAGTTAAGAAAAGACTGAAAGAAAAATCATTTGCAGCAAATGTGTCAAGGGGAGAAATTCAAGATGCCGCAAATAGAGCAGAAATTCTTTTAGATGATTTAATTGCTTTTATAATCATCCACCAGCCAGCAGTAATTAGTAAATAGAAATACCAATTGATATGAATAAAAAAGGAGCATTTTTTTTCGTTTTTGTGATACTACTTAATCAAAGTTTTTCACAACTGATACTACCTCTGAGAGATCAGGCTACTATAACTAATGAAATTTTAAATGATCGACTAACCAATCTTCTTCCCAAATTAATGGAGAGAGAGCATATCGATATGTGGGTAATCATTAGCAGAGAATACAATGAAGATCCAATATTAAAAACCATGTTACCTGCAGAATGGTTATCTGCAAGAAGAAGAACCATTTTAGTATTCTATCATGATTCAACAAAGAAAGTAAATGAACAATTGGCAATTGCTAGATACAATGTAGGTAATCAAATAAAGGCTTCTTGGGACATGAAAAAATTTCCTGATCAATGGGATGCCTTAATTGATATTATCAATACAAGAAACCCAAACAAAATTGCGTTGAACTATTCAACTGATTTTGCTCATGCTGATGGGTTAACTTTTACAGAACAAAAGATTTTTATTCAAAAAATACCACAGAAATTTCAGTCGAAGATTGTGAGTGCAGAGAAATTAGGGATTGGATGGTTAGAAACCAGAACTGAAAGAGAAATGGAGTTATATCCTCAATTGATTCAGATTACTCATCAAATCATCGCAGACGGCTTTTCAGAAAAAACAATCATGCCAGGAGTTACTACAACAGATGATTTAGTTTGGTGGTTCAGACAAAAAATTCGCAATTTGGGTCTTGATACTTGGTTTCATCCTTCCGTAGAAATTCAAAGGAATGATGAAACAAGTTTTGATCATTTGGCGGCATTTACAAATAAAGATAAAGAAGTTATTCAGCCAGGAGATTTATTACATGTTGATATTGGCATCAGTTATTTACGCTTAAATACGGATATACAAGAGCATGCCTATTTGTTACTACCTGGTGAAACAGCTGCTCCGGCTGTAATACAGAAGGCATTTGCAAACGGTAACCGATTACAGGATATTCTTACAAGTAAATTTTCAATTAACAAAACTGGCAATGAAATTCTTTCCGCTGCTTTGTCGCAAGCAAAACAGGAAGGAATCATTGCAAGTATTTATACTCATCCAATTGGCTATCATGGTCACGCAGCAGGACCAACAATTGGCATGTGGGATCAACAAAATGGAGTACCCGGTTCTGGTGATTTTCCAATGCATTATAATACGGCGTATTCAATAGAATTAAATGCAGCTACTGATATTCCTGAATGGAAAAAATCAATTCGAATGATGCTGGAAGAAGATGGATTTTATTCTGAAAAGGGGTTTCGGTTTATCGGGGGAAGACAAAAAGAATTATTACTGATACCGAGACAAAACAATGATATTGGAAATGAACCAATATTTGTAGGATGATTTTATGGCACGCGTATGACACAGATAAAACGGATTTACGCGGATTAAACTGAAGGTTCTTGCTGACTTAGACAATGAAAGCTTCCTAAGCCCCAGATGATATCTGTTGAATCTATACCCACTGTTTCCCGATTAGGAAAGCACTCTGAAATAATCTGTAGTGCCTGATCATCTTTTTCACTTCTGAAAGTAGGAACAATCACGTGTTTATTACTAATGTAGAAATTTGCATAAGATGCTGGCAGACGTTGATCTTCATAGATTACGGCATCTGGCATGGGAAGTTCTACAATATTTAATTGCTTATCATTTAATAATCGCATCCCCTTTAACTGTTTCAAATTTGTTTGAAGCAGTTGATAGTTTTCATCTTGCTTATTCGATTCAATAACTGTGATTACTGTATCTGAATTTACAAACCTTACAGTATCGTCAATATGCCCATCTGTATCATCCCCAATAATACCATCTGCTACCCATAAAATTTGATCTACTCCATAAAAATTATACAAATAGTTTTCAATTTCTTTTTGGTTCAAATGTGGATTACGATTTTTATTTAAAAGACAACTGGTAGAAGTAATTAATGTTCCATTTCCATTAAAATCAACAGAACCACCTTCCATAACTATCCCAGGATTATACACAGGAATATTAAAATGTTTGCCTATTAAGGTAGGTATTACATCATCTAAATCGAAAGGAGGATATTTATTACCCCATGCATTATAATTCCAATCAACAATAACTTTCTTATTATCAGCATCAGGGTTAATCAAAAATGCCGGACCATGGTCTCTACACCAGGCATCATTGGTGGGATGCATAAAGAATTCAATTTGTGAAAGGTTGGCTCCAACTTTTTCAAGATGCATTAATGCAAATGTCTTCATTGATTCAGTCGAAATATTAATTCTCACTTTTTCACCAAACGCCAGATATTTAATAAACAAAGCATAATTCGGAAAAATAGTATCGATTTTACCTGGCCAACTTGCCTCTTTATGAGGCCATGAAAGCCAAGTTGCTTCATGTTCTGCGAACTCGGCTGGGAACTTATATCCTAAAGCATCAGGTGTTAAAATAGAATGATGGTTGAATGACATAATACTGTATGAAATCGTTTAT
>CAIJZG010000164.1 GCA_903825065.1 uncultured Bacteroidota bacterium | reverse complement strand
GAGTGCCTTTAAGGCAATTGGGGGGAGTGTATGATGGCAGTGTTGTCTATCAGTATTTTATCAAGCACAAGCATTATTTCAACCAAATTGTTAACAACAAGAAGTGATTCTAAAAATGTTTCAACGTAGTTGTTGATTATATCATCCTGCCCCCTATTTTTGCAGCGCAATATTTTAATAATTATGAGCAGTCACGATCACGTTACAGAACAAGAAGAAACAAACTTAGACTTTACCAAAAGTTGGGTTAACTCTTCCAAATTCATTTTCTATCTATCTGTTTTCTGCATTTTAGGCGGATTATTTGGCAATTGCTTAAGGCTTTATCAATCTCGTTACAAAGGGCATCCCGATGTTGAGATTCAAAGTAGTACTCAATACAAACCTGAGTATAAATAAGTAAGAATTTTTTCAAAAAAGTTTGTGCAATTGAATCCTGACTCTTATATTTGCACTCCCAAAACGAAATAGTTCTTAGGATTTAGGCGAAAGTAGCTCATTTGGTAGAGCACGACCTTGCCAAGGTCGGGGTGGCCAGTTCGAGCCTGGTCTTTCGCTCAAAAAATAAATTTGGTATATTGAAATATTATTCGTATATTTACAATATCAAAAAATTAAAACCTAAACTATGATAGGATTTAAGCAAGGTGGAAACCCACCAGTTGACACAAAGGAATCGAAAGAACGATACCAAAACATTATTAAACCAATTTTGGGAGCAAAAGGGTTTGAAAAAGTTAGAGGAAATTCACACATTATGATATCTAATTCAGGTAAAACTGTTATAATCCCTCGTTCCGCACCATCTAATACAAGACATAAAAAGGAGATGAGAGAATTGATAAGAGGATTGCGTAAAAAATATGTTGGTTATAATGTGTATGTGTTATTTCATAGAGATAAGCAAGAATGGTTTGATAAACCAGCCTATATGGCCACTTTAAGGAGTATTATGGATATTAAATCATTGAATGGTGTAATTTGTGGGGTAGATAACTTTATTAAATCATTGAATGACATTTGTGGAAACACAGTAACTTTTAAAATTTAAAATATGTTTATTACTTATTACATTATTTGTGTTATCTATTGTTTTTATCAGTTGTTCAAAAATTTGGACAAAAGATACGATGGTAGTGTAACATCACAATCGCCAGAATTAGATACAATTATGGTGATAGTTATGGCTTGGATATTAGCACCCATTGATGTTGCTTTAACTTGGATTAGATGGGTTAAAGAAGCAGAGGAAGCTAGGATAAGACAAAATAAATTTGAAATAGATATGAGTGATTTCAGAAACGAAGAAACTCATATTTATTAGTATATTGGAGAGATGGTAGAGTTGGTCTATTGCACCTGACTTGAAATCAGGAGACTGTCAAAGGTCCGTGGGTTCGAATCCTACTCTCTCCGCACATTGTTAGGTGGTGAAATTGGTTATCTCAGTTATAACTTGGCAAACACACCCACTCGTCTCGTGGGCACGGATATAGAAATAGAAAAGTAGTAAGGGGTTGACCACCAGCTTGCAAGCACATTTGCTACTTTCCGAATCTCCGTTTGTATGGTTCGAATCCTACTCTAACAGCAGTTTTACACTCAAGGTATGAACTCAAACAACATATATTAAAAAAATTATATATGTAACGAATTGAACCTCTTATTACTAAAGATTTATTTGGTAATTTGGGGTTTTTTTCGTATATTTACATAGTAAAAAAATCACAAAACACCTAAATCAAAGTTATGGTAAGAGTATTGAACAAAATTAGCGCATCAGCTAAAGGAGTAACAATCGGATATTTATTCGATTTATTTGACAACGGAAAATTAATTTCAATTTCCGAGTTTCTACAAAGAGAATTATTAAAAGATGCATGGTATGCGAAAGATTACCAAAATTGTAAAGAGTACATTGCATCTTGTTGGAAAACAACCAACATATTTGATTCTTTTAGTGTAGTGTTATTGAGTAAATTAATGCAAGTTGTTAATGAAAAATTACAATCAGAAACGGATGATGAAAAATTACAAGAATATAATAAATTGTATTCGGAATTAACTGAATATCATTCCGCTGGTGTAACATATGTTAGTATGGATGGTCAATCTAGATTAATGTTGGCAATATATTCATATATGACGGACGCATTTAAATTAAATAAATGTGATAAATTTGTCAATTTAGAAGTAGATGGTAAACAATCAAATTACTTACAAAAATTACATTTTAGTAAATTACCAAAAGAAGTTCAAACCTATTTTGAAAAAATAAATGTAGTATTGAATGTAGTCGAAGATTTTTCGGAAATGGATGATATGGTTGAGGCATTGGTTAATAAGCAAAAAGGGTTTGATTGGAGTTGGTTTCAAATTGTTAAACAATCAAAAAGATATAGTTTATTTACAATTAGAATGATTAGAGCAGTTGACCCAAAATTTAAAGAAAAATACAAATATTGTTTAAAATCGTTGAGTAAAGATTTACAATACGATGTGGATGGACATCAATTGTTTATGGTGTATATGGCATATATGTACCAATATGGTAGTTGGCCAACAAAAGAAAATGTAAAATCATTATTTACGGATTCGGTTAGAATAAATGATAGTTCATATGTAGCAGTACAAAAATACGCAATGGAATATTTTACAGCATTGGGTAAAACAAAATCTACACTAAGTCCATTAATTAATTATATCTTAATAAGACAATTAATAGATAATGTTAAAAACGGAAGTAAGTTTTTAAAAGAAGTAAACATCGGCCGATTATTTGTAATTAAAAAATTGAATGATTTTATCAATAATTTTATTAAATTGCATTTAAAACTATCGAACAAAAAAGTTAAGCATGAAGCATCATTTGTTCAAGTCAAGAAAGGTGAGTGGGTTCTTAACAAAGAAGGGTATGGTGCATCTTGTGGTAAACAGGATGATGAAAATATCTTTAGAAGAATGAAAATATTCATTGAGTATTTTGACATCTTCACCTTAAATAAGAACAAAATAATCCAACATGTAGAGAACACAACAATGCCATCATTGATTGATGTCGCAGTTTATAATGATTTCAAAGACTTAAATGGAAATGAGGTTTTGATATCGGAATTACCGACAATGGATAGGTCGCATGATGAAGCAAAAGTAAATACAGGTTCGAATGAATTGAAGAATTTAGTATTAGAAGATTATTCATCAAATAGAAGTAGAGGTGGCAAAAACATCTAATATGGATAATGAAATAAATAAAGGACATTTTTTGGAGTTAATGGATAGGTTACATATTGTAATGATGAATATCGATTACTTTGTTGGAAACCATCCATTAACCGAAAAACATCCAGATATAATGGAAAAGGTAGAAACCGCATTCACTCAATTGTGGGATGCATATCAATTAGTAGGACAAAAAGAAGATGAATATGAAAATGAGAATAACACACATTAGCGACACACACAACAAACATAATCAATTGAATGGAAAATTACCAGGAGGTGATATTCTTATTCATAGTGGGGATGTTACATCTATTGGTAGAAAGAGTGAAGTTGAAAGATTTATCAAATGGTTTAATGGTATAG
>CAIJZG010000163.1 GCA_903825065.1 uncultured Bacteroidota bacterium | reverse complement strand
CTATCCAAACCAAAGCCTAAGAATACAATTTTCAATCCCAATTCTTTTTCAAACAATGCACAGATCGGAATACTTCCACCACCACGTACTGGGATCGGGTCTTTTCCAAATGTTGTATGAATGGCTTTTGAAGCAGCTCTATATGCATCAGAATTGATAGGAGTCATATAGGGTTCTCCGCCATGATGTTCAGACGCAGTAACCGTTACTCCTACAGGTGCTATTGATTTGAAATAGTTAATAATCTTCTCTGTAATAACAGTGGAAGATTGATTAGGAACTAGGCGGCAAGATATTTTTGCAAATGCTTTTGATGGTAATACTGTTTTTGCACCCTCACCGGTATAACCGCCCCAAATTCCATTCACTTCTAATGTTGGACGAATTCCTGTTCTTTCATTGGTGGTATAGGTTTTCTCGCCCCAAAGTTTTTCAACACCCAAATCGGTTTTAAATTCATTTTCATTAAATGGAGCTAATGCCATTTTTGCTCTTTCTTCTGAAGTTGATTCAATCACATCATCATAGAAACCCGGGATAGTGATATGGTTATTTTCATCATGACAAGAAGCGATCATTTTTGCCAGCATCGTAATTGGATTAGCAACTGCACCACCGTAAACACCACTATGCAAATCGCGATTAGGTCCAGTAACTTCTACTTCTATATAACTCAAACCTCGAACTCCAATATCAATAGAAGGATTTTCCATGCTCAACATGGAAGTATCACTAATTAATATCACATCAGCTTTTAATAATTCTTTATTAGCTTTTACAAATGTGGCTAGATTAGGACTACCCACTTCTTCTTCACCTTCTATTAAAAATTTAATATTTGCCTTTAAGGTATTGGTATTAGTCATTATTTCTAATGCCTTTACATGCATATAAAATTGTCCTTTATCATCAGCAGAACCGCGTGCAAAAATTTTACCGTCAATAATTGTTGGATCGAAAGGTCCACTCTTCCAAAGGTTCAAAGGATCTGCGGGTTGTACATCATAGTGTCCGTAAACCAAGATGGTTGGTTTTGAAGGATCGATCGTTTTTTCAGCATAAACAATTGGATGACCATCAGTTTTATAGATCGTAGCATGATCAGCACCAGCATCTAAAAAACTTTTCTTAACTGCTTCAGCACAGGTGATCATGTCCTGATTATTTTCCGTTTTTGCACTCACACTTGGGATACGCAATAAATCGAGTAATTCGTTTAAAAAACGTTCTTTATGTGCTTCCTGATATTCTTTCCAAACTTTCATATAGTAAATTGTTTAATTAATTATCGATAAGTAAAATTAAGCAGTTAAGGGAATATTTAACTGATGCTTTTTATTTGAAATAATATTTGATAGTGTCCATTCAATTTTCTGTTCAAAAACTGCCTTTCTTTCGGCACATTCCTCTTTGGTACAGATACTGCAGCTGAAAGGCAAACAGCCATCTGTATGTACAAAGAATTCTATTGCATCTCCAAATTCATTTTTAATTAATAATGCCAGAGCGTCAATTTGATCATGTGCCTGATGTACATTAAAAAACCAGGGTACCGTTAAATGGCAATCGATATGTAATAAACTTCCATATTTAATAACTCTAAGATTATGTAAGTCGATCCAGTTTTCCTGACGTTTCTGATTTAGTACTACAATTACTTTATTCAAAAGTTCCTGATCAGCTTCATCCATTATTCCAGCTAAAGAGGTACGTATTATTTTATAACCGTTAAATACAATCACAACGCCCATCACTAGGGCAATTACTTTGTCAAGCCAAAATAATTTGGTGAGGATCATGAGAATTAATCCAACAATAATGGCAAGGGTTGAATAAGTATCTATATGTAAATGTTTCCCGCTTGCGATTAAAGCCAGTGAATTATTTTTTTTTCCTAATTTGATACAGAATGATCCAGCCACATAATTAATGAGTCCTGTTATTGCCACTAATGCCAAACCATAATCTAAACTATGAATGGTTGCATTTTCAATTAAGTTTTGTACAGTTTCATATAAAATCATTAACCCTGCTGCAACAATTAAACTGCCTTCTGCGGCTGCCGATACAAATTCTGCTTTCCCGTGTCCATAAGGATGTTCAAAATCTCTTGGTTTAGCAGCAACATATAAACTGTATAAACCAATGAAACCTGCAAGTACATTTACAATTCCTTCTAATGCATCTGTTAAAATTGCAAGTGAGTGTGTTAAATAGTAGGCAATTATTTTAGCAATAAAAAGTATCACACTTAGTATTGATATCCATCTTTGTAATCTGAAATTTTCTTGAGCTGTTTTCAAAGCTTTAATATTATAAGATGAATAACTATAAAAGCTAGATTAATTCAATGCTGTAAGTTATAGAACAATGCTTTTCTAACATGGCAGAAACACCGCAGTATTTTTCCTGAGAAAGCGCTACGGCTCTGGTTAATTTATCTAAATCAGCTAGAGTAACATCTGCCTGATAAACCATTTGTATTGATTTAAAAACCTTTGGATGTTCCTCTACTTGTTCAGCTTCTGCTGAAATAGTCACTTTAGTAAAAGCAACTTTCATTTTTGTCAATATATCCACCACATCCATTCCACTGCAACCACATAATCCCGCGAGTATTAATTTTTTAGGACTCATTCCAGAATTCAAACTTCCATTTTCTATAATAGTGTCAACCCTTATTTGGTGTCCATTATCTGAAACAACATCAAAAGCTAATGATTCTTTCCAGTTAGCTACAACTTTCATAGGTCAATAATTTATTTTCGGTTTATTAAATTCGCAATTTCAATGTTGCTTAATTCTAAAACTTATTAGGCTTATTTCATAAAACTATTTAAAAAATAAATGCGTTAGAAAGTACGGCACTTTCTAACGCATTATAAAATAAAGTTTATTTATAAAGACTCAAAACGTTTCTCAACAAAACGCCAGTTAACAACATTCCACCAAGCGTTGATATAATCTGGACGTTTGTTTTGATATTTTAAATAATAAGCATGTTCCCAAACATCTAATCCCAAAATTGGACTTCCTTTTAAATCGCTTATATCCATCAAAGGATTGTCTTGATTAGGTGTAGAACCAATCACCAGTTTTTTATCAGCATTTATTACTAACCAGGCCCATCCACTGCCAAAACGATTTTTACCTGCATCAGTGAACTGTGTTTTGAAAGCGTCGAAAGAACCAAAGCTTTGATCAATAGCTGCAGCTAATTTGCCTTCGGGTTTAGCGCCTGCAGCCGGTCCCATACATTGCCAGAATAATTCGTGGTTATAATGGCCTCCACAGTTGTTACGCATTTTTGGAGAGTACTTCGAAATATTATGTAAAACATCTTCTAGTTTACTGTTATTGACATCTACCTTCTCAGCAACACAAGCGTCACCTAGATTTTTGGCATAAGTTGCTGCGTGTTTAGTGAAATGAATTTCCATTGTCATAGCATCTATAATGGGTTCTAATGCATTGAATGCATAGGGCAGTGGATTTTGTGAAAAAGGGTTAGGAGCAAATCCTACAAATGCATTTGCCATAGTTGGTAATATGGTAAGTGATAAACCTGAGGCTAATGCAGCTTTGCCGGTATTAGCAAGAAATGCACGACGGTTTTGTTTGTTTTGCATAAATTAATTTTTAGGTGGGTTGTTGATTTGATCTTTTAAATTTAGCTATAAAAATTTGCAACTGCTTAAAGGATCTGTAATAGAATTCTTGATTAAACAATTGAGAATCGCGCATGGCTTTAAAGGTTAAAAAAATACCGATGGGTATTAAAATAAACGTGGATAACCACATTCCCATTAAAGGACTAGCAGAATTAGATTTTACAAATTTCTCTCCGAACGTATTAAATAAATGGAAAACAACAAAGAAAATGATGGCGAATACTAAGGGTGTTCCCAATCCACCTTTTCGAATAATGGATCCCAAAGGCGCTCCAATTAAAAACAATACCAGGCAGGCTACTGAAAGTGTAAACTTTCGATGCCACTCAATTTCGTGTAATCGTAATGAAGTAATTTTTGAAGTGTAGTCATCGGCTAAAATACCAATGCTTCCTTTTACCGTAAATGCTTGGTTCTTAGCTCTTACTTGAATCAGGGATTTAATCGAATCTGGAATTAAACTAGCTAAGCTTTTAACATCTTTCAGTTTCTTGGGATCTACTTTTTTCCAGCCGGAATCTGCATATCTACTAAAAGTTAAGTAGGGATTAATATCTGTTGCCGCTTTTTTGGCATAAAAGGTATCGATATTACTAAGAGAATCAATTGTTGTATTAAGTTGTCGTATACTCAACATTTTAGGATCGTAAAATGAACTGTCTTTAGAATTACTTAATTGAAAACTTTTCAGATCGAATACTTTTTTATACGATTGAAATCCCATTCGGATATACTCTGTGTTAGTGGAACCTCTGGGCCCTCTTTCTTGGTGTCTCCATCCATTCTTTAAAATGAATTCTAAAAATTGTTGATCGTTACTGATTCGCATGATACCACTTTCCGCTTTGATCATTTGGTCTTGCAAGCCAGCTCCTTTTTCAAAGATCACCACATCGTGTATTACACTATCATTTTTTTCCTTACTTCCTAATTTAATTACATAACCATCTATCTTATCATAAAATACGCCAGGTTTAATATCTAATGCAGGTTTAGAAACAATGATATTGTATTTGAGTGCTGCTAATTTTAGTTGGGTAACAGGAATAATATTATTTGCAAAAAGGAATGCTAGCCCGCTGATAAATAATGTTATTACTAATAATGGGCGCATAAAACGTAGCAAAGGAATACCCGCAGCTTTAATGGCTACCAACTCAAAACTTTCGCCAAGGTTGCCAAAAGTCATAATGGATGAAAAAAGTAATGAAAGCGGAAGTGCAGTTGGCACCCAGAAAAGGGTAACTAATCCCACAAGTTTTAGCACGGTAAACATATCTAAACCCTTTCCTACCAAATCATCAATATATAACCAAAAAAATTGCATGGTTAGTACAAAAAGTGAAATAACAAAAGCCCCAACGAATGGGCCAATGAAAGAACGAATAATAAGAATATCTAGTTTTTTAATCACTTGTCCTTGCTTAATATTGCTAAATGAGCAACGCAAAAGTAAGGCTTTCATCAAAGGAACAGGAATTGGTGATGAATGCCGATTGGATTTTAACAAAGAATGCGGTAATCCAAAAGTTGTATACCTTTTATGGGCAGCTTTCAGAACAGTATCAAATGCTTATCCAGCAGTGTCCTCCATTAGCAAATGAAGAAGCGTGTTCGGTAGCCCCAAAAATTTCAAAGGGTGAAAATTATGAGGGCTTACCCTGGGTGATGCTCGATTATCCACGTTACTTTAAAGGGAATGATGTATTTGCAATCCGTTGTTTTTTTTGGTGGGGCAATCATGTAAGTATCACTTTGCAATTATCTGGAAAGTTCAAAACCTTTTATAGTAATGCCATACAGCAGTATTTTCAATTAAGAAATGGCAATCCTCATCCCACACATGAATGGTTTATTGGCATCAATATAGAAGATGCTTGGCAACATCATTTCAGACCAGAAAATTATCAGCGAGCTGCAGAACTGAATCCCGCAATGCTTGCTCATTTGCCTTATATCAAATTGGCAAAAAAAATCCCACTTGATGAGTGGGATGAGGTAGACTTTTTTTTACAGCAGACTTTCAAAGAAATACTGCATGTACTTACCAACGACTAATTAGGCTCCTAAACGGTGAAATAATTCTTTCACTTGGTATTCCCATAATTGACTTTGGTCCTTTATTTCGTTCTTTTCTGCAAAATCTTTGATAATTAAAATTGTTTGATTGGAGATCTCCGTCTTTTCAATTTTGAATTCAAAATATTCATTTTTTTCTGAATGTAACCAGTGATAACGGATAAATTTATCTTCATCCTTATCTACTACTTCTGCCTTATCCGGAACGCCACCACTCCATGAAAAGCTATAAACATTTTCCCACTCATCCACTTTATCAGCAAACCATTCTTGTAAACCTGCTGGTGTTGATAAAAACTCAAATAAAATACCTGGAGAACATCTAACCGGAAATTCTATAGTAAAAAGTTGCTTCTTGCTCATTAATTCTTATTTAGCGACAATCAATCCTAGGGTTGCAATAATATAAAATAATCCTTCCTTACCAAATGTTTTTTTGATTAACGACTCCATTTTAATGTTAATAAATAGGATCTTTTGAAATATAAGATTATAACATATTGATTTACAATTTTTTATGTAAAATTATTTTTTTTGAATAGATATTTTTTTTTGTTAAATTGCTCTTAACATTTAGTGATTTAATTGAAATGTTAAGCCTCCTTCTCTACAGTTTGTCAAAAGTTATCGGAAATATATACCAATAAAATAGGCATTTATGAGTATGCGTCAGCTAAAAATCTCTAAATCCATCACCAATCGTGAGTCTCAAAGTTTGGAGAAATATCTGCAAGAAATAGGCAAAGTGGAACTGATTTCTCCCGAGCAAGAGGTAGAATTGGCACGTCGAATTAAAAATGGGGACGAGAGAGCTCTTGAAAAATTGATTAAATCGAATCTTCGTTTTGTGGTTTCTGTTGCGAAACAATATCAAAATCAAGGGCTTACACTGCCAGATTTGATCAATGAAGGAAATTTGGGATTAATAAAATCGGCCCTTCGTTTTGACGAAACCAGGGGATTTAAGTTCATTTCTTATGCCGTTTGGTGGATTCGACAGAGTATTCTTCAGGCTTTGGCTGAACAGAGCAGGATTGTACGATTGCCTTTAAATAAAGTAGGGCTCACCAATCGTATTAGTAAAGCATACCAGCAATTGGAGCAGGAGTTTGAGCGTGAACCTTCACCTGAAGAACTGGCTGACATTTTAGAAATAGGGATTGATGAGATTACAGCAACTATGAATGTTGGGTTTAGGCATATTAGTATGGATACACCTTTAGCTGAAGGCGAAGAAGGCACCCTAATGGATTTAATGGAAAATCCCAATGCGGAAAAAACTGATGATAAGTTGGAACATGTGGAGTCGTTAAGATTGGAAATTGAAAGAAGCTTGCGCACTTTAACGGAAAGGCAAAAAGATGTAGTTTGTTATTTTTTTGGAATTGGCGTAGACCACCCCTTAAGTTTAGAAGACATTGGCGAAAGGTATAACCTAACCAGGGAAAGGGTACGACAAATTAAAGACAAGGCACTAACCAAACTGCGGAGCACCAATCGCTGTAAGCAACTCAGGGTTTACTTAGGTTGAATTGAGCTATATGAAAATTTTGATACCAATTAATATCACATATTCGAAATACTTGGAATCAAAATAATACTGCGGACTCATGAAAGCTTTTAGATACTATATTTGCACCTCATTTAAAGTGAACTTTCCGTTCACTTTTTTTTGTGAAAGATTTGAAAGCAGCGAACTATGTTTAATTCTTTAAGTGAAAAACTCGAATCGGCCTTTAAGAACCTGAAGGGCGATGCCAGAATCAACGACCTCAATATTGCCAACACGGTAAAAGATATCCGCAAAGCATTGATTGATGCGGATGTGAATTATAAAATTGCTAAAGAGTTTACTGATAAGGTAAAGGAAAAAGCAACAGGGGAAAAAGTAATCAATGCCATCAGCCCGGGTCAGTTAATGACAAAAATCGTACAGGATGAATTGACGGAATTGATGGGAGGTTCTGAAGCAACATTCAACATTTCTGGAAACCCAGCTATTATTTTAATTGCCGGGTTACAAGGTAGTGGGAAAACAACTTTCACTGGTAAATTAGCCAATTATTTAAAGACCCAAAAAGGCAAATCTCCATTAGTGGTTGCTTGTGATATTTATCGACCAGCTGCGATTGATCAACTGACCGTTCTTGCAGAGCAGATAGGGGTTTCAGTATATAGCGAAAGAGAAAATAAAGATGCCGTTTCTATTGCTTTAAATGCATTAAAAGAAGCTAAGGCAACTAATAAAAATGTTGTTATTATAGATACTGCTGGTCGCTTGGCGATTGATGAAGTGATGATGACAGAAGTAGCTAATATTAAGGCCGCAATAAACCCAACAGAGATTTTATTTGTGGTAGATGCTATGACTGGTCAGGATGCTGTTAATACGGCAAAGTCTTTCAATGATCGTTTAGATTTCAGTGGTGTGGTACTTACCAAATTAGATGGTGATACTCGTGGTGGTGCGGCTCTATCAATTAAATACACCGTAAATAAACCGATTAAGTTTGTAAGCTCTGGGGAGAAGATGGATACGTTGGATGTGTTTTATCCAGAGAGGATGGCACAACGTATTTTGGGGATGGGTGATATCACTAGTTTGGTTGAAAAAGCCCAGGCTCAGTATAACGAAGAAGAAGCTAAAAAACTGGAGAAAAAAATCAGGAAGAATCAATTTGATTTTCAGGACTTTTTAGATCAGTTGCAGCAAATAAAAAAAATGGGTAACCTGAAAGATTTAATGGGTATGATTCCTGGTGTTGGGAAAGCTATCAAGGATGTTGATATAAATGATGATGCATTCAAAGGCATTGAAGCGATTATTAAATCGATGACACCAACAGAAAGAGCTAACCCAGATTTGCTGAATCCTAGTAGAAAAACCAGAATAGCCAAAGGATGTGGTAAAGATTTAGCGGAAGTAAATGCTTTTATGAAGCAATTCGAGCAAATGAAACAAATGATGAAAACAATGAATAACATGCCAATGGGAGGCCGTTTCCCTGGTATGAGACGTTAAAATAGCTGGAAAACCCTTAAAAAGACGAAGATTCTAGGAATCTAACAATTCCTTGACATACAAACTTGGAAGGAATGGGTTTTCCATTTACATTTGCCGTCCAGCTATTCTTAGTTGGATTAACCAATTTATTAAAGCCTATAAATTTCTATTTAACATGGCAGTAAAAATGAGACTACAGAGACACGGTAGCAAAAAACGTCCTTTCTACTTTATTGTAGTGGCCGATGCTCGTGCTCCAAGAGATGGTAAGTTTATCCAAAAATTGGGTACTTACAACCCGCTTACAGTTCCTGCTACAATTCAATTAGATCGTCAAAAAGCATTAGAGTGGCTGAACAAAGGTGCTCAACCCACCGACACTGTTCGTCGTATTTTGTCTTTCAAAGGCGTATTATTCCTGAAACACCTTTTACGTGGTGTTAAATTGGGTCTTTTTGATGATGCAGCAGCAATGACCAAGTTCCAGGAATGGCACAACAGTCATGAAGCGCAAATTACGCGTCGGAATGATGCTCACAAGACAGCTGAAAGAGCAAAAAAAGTGTACACACCTGTTGCAAAAAAGGTAGAAACCACGGAAGAAGCAGCTCCTGAAAGCCAGACTGAAGCTTAGTAAGATATGTTCTGAAAAGAAGTTATTCTGCAAACAATTTAAGTCCTGGCAATTGCCGGGACTTGTTGTTTTAAATATTTAAAGTAGATGAGTGAATATATACATATTGGTAAATTAGTTGCAAGCTTCGGCTTAAAAGGGGAACTCATTTTAAAACATGAGTTGGGCAAGAAATCAACCTTTAAAGGAATTGAAGTAATTTTTATAGAAGAACAAAAAGGGAATTACCTGCCCTATTTTGTGGAGTCGGCCAAAGCCGCCAACCATGAAGAAACCAATGTAAAATTTGAAGGCATCAATTCTAAAGAATCCGCAGCTCGTTTTGTGAGTAGGAATGCCTGGGTTACAGATACTGATTTTAGATCTTTGGTTGGAAAAACTGCACCTATTGCTTTATTAGGATACACATTAATTAACGAAGGTGAAGAGTTGTCTCCTATTGAAGAAGTGATCAATCAACCACATCAGATTTTATTACGGATTACTTTAAAAGGTAAAGAAGTTTTAATCCCATTGCACGAAGAAAGCCTTGATAAAATTGATCATGTCAAAAAACAAGTGCACGTGATTTTGCCAGATGGATTATTAGAAATTTATACAGGTTAAAAAACGCACGAAATGCCTCATCACTTTGAAAATACAATGGTTGTTCAATCAGAACATCTCGACGATCAGAACCATGTGAACAATGTAATGTATGTGCAATTTATGCAAGACATTGCCATGCAACATTGGTTTAGCATTTCCTCCCCTGCATTGAACGAAGAAATTGTTTGGGTAGTGAAAAGACATGAAATTGATTACCATGCACCCGCATTTTTAAATGATGAGTTACTCCTCAAAACACATACTGGCGAAGCCACAGCGGTAACTTGGGATCGACACTATGAAATCATTCGTATAAGTGATAACAAAAGATTGATAACCGCCAAAAGTTGCTGGGTAATGCTTGATAAAAAAACAGGAAGGCCAAGAAGAATTGATGAATCCATAAAAGCAGTTTTTGATTAAAAAAAATCCCCAATCAAATAGATGACCGGGGATTTTTTTAATCTTTTTATTTTTCTGGATTAAGAACTGCTTTAATATAGTTTTTCATATCAAAATACTTCTTCGCCAATTGTTGCAATTCATTCGTTGTTAATGCATCAACTTTTTGAGTATACTCAAGATGCCAGGTTGGATCATCTTTTTCAATGAATGCTTTCGATAAGGCATCTAACCAAAATTCATTTCTGGTTAATCTGTCTTGATTCTGTTTCTTTAATGTTTCTTTTACTTTGTCAAGATCTTTTTGTTCAATGCCCTTTTCAATTGCATCATTTAGAATCTTAAATAAGGCAGTTGTTAACTTATCTACATTCTCTGGTCCGCATGGAAAACCAATAGTAATATTATAATTATTATAGGGCCTGTTATTTAGAGAACCTCTCATTCCACCTCCATAAATTCCACTCATCTGTTCTCTTAAAGTTTCAATGATTTTAATATTCAATACCTCTGTTAGAGCATCAAGTTTTAAACTTTCATCAAGGCTATACTTTGATTCTCCAGAAAATATAATAGTTATTCTACTTTGTTTTGCGGCCCCTTTATTTACATAGGCCTCAACTAGTCCTTTTACAGGACGAAGACCAACATCATTAAATTTAATTTCTTTTGCTATTCCTGGTAAAGAACCTAAATAGGATTCTATAAGTGGTTTCACTTTTATCGGATCTATATTTCCAACAAACGTGAAATGCATACCATAGGCATTACCATAGATCTCTTTATAAATTGCAAAAGCGCGCGCTAAATTAATATTATCATAATCTGCAGCAGAGGGGAAATTTGGTGCCCAGGGATGATCTTTATATTGAATCTTATTCAAAGTATCCGCAAAATAAAAATTCGGATTAGCTTTCATATTTTCAATACTACTTTTTTGAGAACTAATAAAACCTTTAAATAAAGAAGAATCTAAACGAGGTTGTGTAAAATAAAGATGAACTAATTGAAGAAATGTTTCGAAATCTTTCACACTACTGGAACCTTCAATTCCCTCATCATTTGGATTCAAATAAGGAGTTGCAGATACTGTCTTTCCTGATAAGAACTTCCGAAGATCAGTAGGCGATAAATCACGGATCCCCATTACTTGAATAGCAGTTGTTGCATTGGTAACATTCATTTTATCTTCAACAGGGTATTTAGTGATTCCACCCCATCTCCATGCATCCATTTTAATTTCGTCGTTCGAAAAGTCTGTTTGTTTGATGCTGATGGTAATACCATTATTCAGCTCCCAATTGATTGTTCCCAGGGCTTTATTCAAGGTTTCATTAACAACTTTTCCTGCAATTGGAGCTTTGTCTAATAAAGTTTTTGCTACTGCTTTTTCTTCATAAGCTTTAACCGGGATTAAATGTGCCGCATCTATCAACGCATTTAATTCTTTATCAGTAGGCAAAGGGTTTTTACTTTTATCAGAAGCCATTAATAAACTAAATTTCCCTTGTGTGGTTTCCATCCTTTTTGTAAGCGCATTTACCTCAGTTAAAGAGATCGTAGGTAGGATTTGTTTAATAAAATTTGTTTTATCTGAAATGCCAATTGCTGGACTATTAGTTAAAAAATTATTTAAATAAACACCAACTAATTCTGCTGATTCGGTTTTGTCTTTGTCTTTATAAGCACTTTCTATTTGATTCAGTAAACTACTTTTTGCTCTTTCTAATTCAGTAGGAAGTACCCCATATTTTTTTACTGATTCAGTACCAGTAATTAATGCATCAATCGCATCTTTTACAGGCCTGTCGTTTAATAATGCAATATTCATAAATGAACGATATCCTCTTATGAAACCTCCAAAAGTAGCAGTACCAAAAATAAATGGCGGATTTGGCTGTTGTGTCATTTCAGAAAAACGTTGACTAATGATAGTGTTAAATAAATTTTCTATAATTGATTCTCTGTAATCATTCCAAGTTGAAATGGTCTTATCTTTTTCAACGTAATTAAAAACTTGTAAAATATTCCTAGGCTGCTCTTTATCAGTTAATACCATGCTTGCCGCCACTTTTCTTTCTGCGATTGCTATTTCTTTTGGGCGAGGTTTTGCATTTGCAGGATTTTTAAAATGACTAAAATGTTTGATAATTTCTTTTTCAGCATATGCGGGATCTATATCGCCGACAACAATAACTGCCATTAAATTTGGCCGGTACCATGTTTTATAAAAACGAATTAAGGATTCGGCTTTGAAATTCTTTAAAATACTGTCTTTTCCAATGGGCAGTCTTTCTGAGTATTTCGAACCATTTAATAGTAATGGAAAATATTTATTCCGCATCCGCTCATTAGCACCCTTACCAAGCCTTGATTCTTCTAATACCACTCCTCTTTCTTTATCAATTTCTTCAACAGATAAAGTTGCATTTCCTGCCCAGTCTTCTAAAATGGTAAATCCTTTATCAACTTTTAATGAATCATCAGTTGGAATTGGAAGTATGTATACTGTTTCATCAAAGCCAGTATATGCATTTAAATCTGCCCCAAATTGCACACCAATTGATTGTAAATAACTCACCAATTCATTTTTTGGAAAATGGGTAGAGCCATTAAAATTCATATGCTCCATCATATGTGCCAAACCTTGCTGATCTGCATCCTCTAAAATTGAACCAGCATTAATAGCTAAACGTAATTGTACTTTCTTTTCTGGTTTTACATTTTTTCTGATGTAATAAGTTAATCCATTGGACAATTTTCCAATTTTAACATTCGGGTCAATAGTCAACTTACTGGTTAAATTAAATTGAGAAAAGCCAGTTTTAAAACTGATCATTCCACATAGGAAGAATAGCAGTCCTAATGAAAAAGCTGAAATTTTTTTCATATCATATTTTATAAGTGATAAAAATTCGGAGGGTACTACAAGTTAGTGAATAGAATATATATTGTGTATTAAATATCAGGCCTTTAGCTAAATTATTTTTAGCCATCCTCTTCATTTTCTTAGCTCAAAATGCTTATTATATGTTTCAATGGGTATTTTACTAACTTAGTCCAATGCCTCCACAACGCTATATCGCCCATTTTGACCTCGATTCCTTTTTTGTGAGTGTGGAAGTCTTGAACGATCCCACTCTTAAAGGGAAAGCCGTAATCGTAGGTGGTTCAAAAGACAGAGGTGTGGTAACTACCTGCAGTTATGAAGCAAGGAAATTTGGTGTTAGAAGTGCCATGCCAATGAAACAAGCAATGAAACTTTGTCCCCATGCCATCATCGTTCGTGGCACTCGAGGCGAGTATAGTAAGTATAGCAGGATGGTTACAGATATTATTGCAGCAAAAGCACCACTATTTGAAAAGGCGTCGATTGATGAATTTTATATCGATTTAACGGGCATGGATAAATTCTTCGATCCTTATCAATGGACAATTGATATGCGCAATGAGATTATTGAAAAAACTGGTTTGCCTATTTCTTTCGGGTTAGCTACCAATAAAATGGTGGCTAAAATAGCCACAGATGAAGCGAAACCCAATGGATATCTATTTGTTCAGCCAGGAATGGAAAAAATATTTTTAGCACCATTATCGGTCAATAAATTTTCGGGAGTTGGAGAGCATACTTTTGAAAAATTAAAAGCAATGGGAATTTTTACCATTCAGCAATTAAGCGAAACATCGGTAGAAATTTTAGAGAAAAAGCTCGGGCACAATGGGGCATCTCTTTGGAGAAAATCACAGGGAATTCATTTTGGAGAAGTGCATCCCTATCATGAAGCAAAATCGATCTCCACAGAAAATACTTTTGAAGAAAATAAATCGGACCTGAATTTTTTGTTGAGTGAATTAGTAAGGATGACAGAAAAAGTGGCCTATGAATTGCGTAAAGACGAGAAACTGGCTGGTTGTATAGCCGTTAAAATCAGGTATCCTGATTTTGAAACTACTTCCCGACAAACTACTATTGATTATACATTTCGTGATGATGAATTAATTCCTCAGGCAATAGACCTTTTTCATAAACTTTATCGAAAAGGGGAGCCAGTTCGATTACTTGGCGTTCGTTTAAGTGAACTTACAAATGAAGCAACACAGGGTAGCTTATTCGACGATGCGGAGAAAAAAAATAAGCTATATAAGGCAATTGATGAGGTGAAGGATAAGTTCGGTAAAAGCTTGTTGCAGAAAGCTAGAACAGTTAAAAAAGCAGAATAAAAATATTTTTATCATAAACTCTACTTTTTTAGTAGGAAATGTATAATTTAGCCTTCCATAAAAAAAATGTCTATGAGCTTACGTTTAGGCGATATCGCACCAAATTTTCAGGCAAATACTTCTTTAGGTCCCATTGATTTTCATGAATATCTTGGAACTGGTTGGGGCGTTTTATTCTCACATCCAGCTGATTTTACTCCAGTATGCACCACTGAACTAGGTAGAACTGCTTCCCTTGCTGCAGAATTTGAAAAAAGAAATGTAAAAGTGTTGGCATTGAGCGTGGATAGCGCAGAAAGTCATAATAGATGGATAGCTGATATTAATGAAACGCAACATGTGAATGTTGGATTTCCAATTATTGCTGATCAAGACAAAGCTATTGCAAATGCGTATGATATGATTCATCCAAATGCATCTGAAACATTTACTGTTCGCTCTTTATTTATCATCGGACCAGATAAGAAAGTAAAATTATTTATTACTTATCCGGCATCTACTGGTAGAAATTTTGTAGAAGTATTGCGAGTTATCGATTCTTTACAATTAACCGCTAATTATAGTGTAGCCACTCCGGCAGATTGGAAAGATGGGGAAGATGTAATTGTAGTTCCTGCAGTTAAAACAGAAGATGCACTTTTAAAATTCCCGAAAGGTTTGAATATTGTAAAACCTTACCTACGTTATACCCCACAGCCTAATAAAGATTAGTTATTAAATAATTATATTTTTTATACATATAAAGCTCCGATTTTTATCGGGGCTTTTTATTTTTTGATAGAACCTTGTTTCATATTATCTTACTCAAAATAATAATAGTATGAAAAAAATCTTTTTTGGGTTCATTCTTCTGTTCATCATGCAAATTGGGAAAGCACAAAAGACTATCATTTATTGTGGTCAATTAATTGATGTAAAGACATTGCAAGTGCAAAAAGAAATGTCCATCATTATTACTGGTAATTCGATTATTGATGTTCAAAAAGGATATTCGAAAGCAGATGCTACTGATAAAATAATCGACCTGAAATCTAAAACAGTGATGCCCGGATTAATGGACATGCACGTACATGTGGAAGAAGAAACAAGTCCAACTAGATATATTGATGGATTCACCAAAAACAAGTCTGACAGGGCCTATGTGGCAATAGGCTTGGCACAAAAAGATTTTATGGCTGGCTTTACCACACTTCGTGATCTGGGTGGTAGTGGCGTAAATATTTCTTTGAGAAATGCAATTAATAAAGGTCTTGTTATAGGGCCACGCATTTATACGGCAGGCAAATCGTTGGCTACTACTGGTGGTCATGCAGACCCAACTAACAATTATCGGGAAGATTTGATGGGCGACCCTGGTCCGGATGAAGGAGTTGTAAATGGAGTGGCAGACTGTGCTAAAGCAGTGCGTATGCGTTATAAAACTGGAGCGGATCTAATTAAAATTACTGCTACCGGCGGGGTGTTAAGTATGGCAAAAGATGGTAGTGGTGCACAGTTTACCGAAGAAGAAATTCGTACAATTGTTGCTACAGCAAAAGACTATGGATTTAAGGTAGCGGCCCATGCACATGGTGCAGAAGGTATGAAGCGTGCTGTTTTAGCAGGAGTAAGTTCAATTGAGCACGGTACTTATATGTCAGAGGAAGTAATGGAATTGATGAAACAACATGGCACTTATTTAGTACCAACTATTATTGCGGGAAAATCATCCGCTGACTCTGCAAAAATTCCTGGTTACTATCCTGAAATTGTTCGTCTAAAAGCTGCAGTAGTTGGAACTTATATTCAAGCCACATTTGCAAAAGCGTATAAGGCTGGGGTAAAAATTGCATTCGGCACAGATGCAGGCGTATACGCACATGGCAAAAACTGGTTAGAGTTTGTGTATATGACAGAAGCAGGAATGCCTATATTAGAATGTATTAAAACTGCTACAGTTAATGCAGCTGATTTACTTGGAGTAAGTGATATTTTGGGGTCAATCGAAAAAGGTAAATATGCCGACATTATTGCGGTTGATGGCGATCCAACAAAAGATGTACAAGTGATGGGTAAAGTTTCTTTTGTAATGAAGAATGGAGTGGTTTATAAAAACTTATAAAAAAGTAAAAAGTAAAAAGTGAGGAATGAGGAGTGAGGAGTAAAAAAAGTCGGAGAATAAGAGTATAAATAAAAAAAGGTTTCCCCTCCATCGCATGCGATGGAGGGGTGGCTGAACGGCTGAGCGAACAGACGGGGTGGTTGAT
>CAIJZG010000162.1 GCA_903825065.1 uncultured Bacteroidota bacterium | reverse complement strand
TTTGAAATCAATTTACAGTATATGAGCAGCCCAAATTTAGAAGACCGGGTTGTTATTATCAGTGACCCCATGCTTGCAACAGGGGCTTCTTTGGTGAAAACCATTCAATATATTAAAAGAGAAGGCAGCCCTAAACAAATATTCATCGTATCAGCAATTGCATGCACTGTGGGCATTGAATTTATCCGTCGGGAAGTTGGAACAAATATTAAAATTTTTTGCGGCGATATTGATGATGAAATCACAGCTAAAGGATACATCGTACCTGGACTAGGGGATGCAGGAGATTTGGCTTTTGGTACCAAAGTTCAATCCTAGTCGTGTTATTTTAAGAGCATAAAAGTTAATACACCCCTAATTTTCTTAACAAAACGGGGTTATAAAATGCTTTCTCTTAAATTCGATTAATGATGAAGAAATTCAGATTAATTTTTTTAATAGGAAACCTGTTTTTGCTGGGCAAAGTCTCGGCCCAGGATCCCCATTTTTCACAATTTTTTTCATCACCTCTTACCCTAAATCCTGCATTTACTGGGAAATTTGATGGTTCATTAAGGGTCATGGGTAACTATCGAAACCAATGGCCAACAATTAATAATGCATTTACAACTGGAACAGTAGCAGCAGATTTTCATATACTAGAAAAAACAATTTCCTCAAACGATACTTGGGGAGTTGGGTTTGTTGGATATAATGATAATAGTGCTAATGGAGCTGTGAAATTCAATTATGGATCAGTTTCTACAGCCTATCACAAGGGTCTGGATGAAGAGGGCAATCACCAAATAGGTATTGGATTTCAAGCCACTTATGCAAATATGTTGATCAATACTGCTCAATTAAAATTTGAAGATCAATTAACCAGTGCTGGTTTTACAGGGATTACTTCTGAAGTATTTAATAATGCCACTTTAAAAACAAGTTATCTTGATTTAAATGCAGGATTTCTTTATAATGGTAGTACTAGTGACAAAAATAATTTCTATTTTGGTTTAAGTCTCTACCACATCAACAGACCAAAACAAGCATTCACAGGGGCAGTTTATAATTTAAATCCACGAGCTACCATGAGTGCCGGCGGATATTTTCCTGTGAGCCCTACAAGTATTTTGCATATTAGCGGGTTACAAATGTTTCAGGGTGGTGCCAGTGAAACGATGATTGGCGGCGCTTTTCAGTTTATAGCAGATCCAACTGCATTTAAACCAACCAGCGTGTATGCAGGCACTTGGTTTCGTTTAAATGATGCGATTATTCCATATATAGGTTTGGAATATGATGATTTCAGATTAGGGATGAGTTATGATTATAACACATCATCTTTAAAAACAGCATCTCTTAACAGAGGCGGCATTGAAATTTCATTGATTTATATCAATCGCCCATCAACTGACAAACCTTTGAACTGCCCTAAATTTTAATGTTTCAGATAAATGTGAAACTCTTACCATTGCTCCCCTTTTTCCCATCGGTGTAAAAAACGAAACCAATTTTGATTAAGAGTAATCACTTCATTGTGTTCATTCTCGCTAAAAATAAATAAAGGTTTATTACTTTGAAGTGGCTCCATACGCAACTCCTTTTCTGTTAATGATTCAATATCAATTTTCAAAGAGTCTTTCAACTGGTTCATGATAAGATTCGTGTTTTCAAAAGTGCCTCCATCCTTCGTATAAATTTGAATAAATCGATGTTTTTTACTCTCTGAAATCCAGTGCAGATAAGCGTCATTGCCGCCATACATCGCGTCAAACAATAGAAGTTCCTCAATTTTATTGTATTCGATGATTTTACTTATTACTCGATATGCACCACTATGGCCTGCTAGTGTGATACTGCAATCATTAAAGCTGTAATGCTTTCTTTTGGGGATAATTTCTGCTGCTTCTAAATGCTTTAAAAGATCAGTAATAAAAAGTTCAAACATTTCCGGCCTTTCTAATTTACCACCATAACTATCAGGGGCATTTTTGGGACCTTCTGGAAATACTAAAATGGCTTTTCTACCTGCGTTCCTAAACTGCTCTGTTAAACCATAAAATGTATTCGCACTATCAATATTATTATTCCAACCATGGAACCAGACAACTAATTCCAAAGATTTTTTCGGAGCAAATTTTTTAGGTATAAAAACTTTAACTGCACTATCAGCATAATGATTTTTATAGTCATAATGTTTCCCTTCATAATCATGTCCATTTAATCGAGCAGAATCCGGAAATGCTGCGTATTTAGAATGATAACTGAAATTAATTTCAGACCGACCCTGAACTATTTTAGCTGCGTCCTTGATTGTTTCGTTTTGCGCAGTAGATTGTATTACCAAAATGAAACAAAGATTTAATCCGAGAAATAATTTGATTAATCGCATAAATAAAAATATCTATTTAATACTCAATTGTAAAATTCCAGTTACCCGTAAGTTAAATTTAATCAATTAACTTAGTATAAAATTCCCCCCGTGCTGAAAGACATCATTATTGCCATTCAAGCTTATTTTCAGGCTCATCGCTTTATAAAAAAGCATAAGCTTTGGAAATGGATTATTATTCCGGGCATACTATATTCCATACTTTTTGTATTTGGGATGTATTATTTCATGCATACTTCTAGTCAGTTTATCGAATGGCTAAGTTTAAAAACAGGATTGAAAAATTGGCTTGATACACTAAGTAATAGTTTCTTAGGATTTATTTTTACTATGGGTAGTTTGCTGCTATGGCTGATCCTTTTATTATTTTATTTCTCACTTTTCAAATACCTTTTTCTGATAATCGGTTCCCCTCTTTTTGCCTATTTAAGTGAAAAGACGGAAGCAATCATAGAAGGAAATGATATCCCTTTTAATTTTAAACAGTTATTAAAAGATATTATTCGAGGTATTAAACTTTCCGCAAGGAATAGTCTCTGGCAAACTGTTTATACCATATCTATTTTGCTTTTGAGTTTAATTCCTATTCTAGGCTGGTTAACTCCTGTCTTAGCCATATTAATTGAATGTTACTATTATGGTTTCTCTATGCTCGATTATAGTATGGAGCGACATAAAAAATCACCAGCCGAAAGTATCTATTATGTGAGTAGTCATAAAGGGTTGGCCATCGGTAATGGACTAGTATTTTACTTACTTCATTTTTTACCCATCATTGGTTGGGTGCTTGCTCCCGCTTACGCAGTAGTTGCAGCCACATTAAGCATGTACCCATTAAAGCAAACAGAGAAATAAAATGGCAATAGGTAAAGTATATTTAATTCCCACCGTGCTATATGAAGAAAGTTTGGAAACTATACCAACTTATATTCTAGATGCGATCAAAGATTGTCAGGTATTCTTTGTAGAAAACGAAAAAACTACACGCCGCTTCTTTAAAAAACTTTGGAAAGAAATGGTGATTGATGATTATAAATGGTTTGCTATACACAAAGCTGAAGAAACAGTTAAGCAAGAATTTTTACATCAACTAAAATCCGGAAAAAATATAGGCATTGTGAGTGAAGCGGGTTGCCCGGGTGTGGCAGACCCTGGACAGCACTTAGTTTCAGCTGCTCAACAAGCTGGCATTCAAATTAAACCACTTGTTGGTCCAAGTTCTTTTTTACTGGCACTCATGGCAAGTGGTATGAATGGACAGTGTTTTCAGTTTCATGGATACTTGCCAATTGATTCATTAGAACGCAAAAACAAAATAAAGGATTTAGAAACCGATTCTATCAGAAGAAATTGTACGCAAATCTTTATAGAAACTCCTTATCGGAATAATTCATTGATAAAAGATATTCTCATTCAATGTAAAGAAACAACTTTGTTCTGCATGGCAGTGGATATAACAGGACCCACTGAAACCATTCAAACAAAAACAATACGTAACTGGAATCAGCTGATTCCTGATATTCATAAACGTTTGGCGATATTTCTATTGCATGCTGAATAGAATAATAAGTGAAGAGCTTCTCTTCACTTATTATTCTATTTGGATTTTATTTCCATTTGAATATTTGCACCCTGCACATTATAAATACTATCCACGATATAACTTTCATTTCCACGCCAGGGTAGACTACCGAAATATCTTTTATAATGAAGCTCCACTTCTTTCCCGGCATTTTCTAAAAGCGATTTTGCAACAGATGCTTTTGTCACACTAAATTCAAAATAGTTACTTTCTACATTCGCTTTAAATCCACTTTGAATTATTTTTCCTTCATAGGTTTTAAATAAGATTCCTTTCAGCTGAAAAGTATTCAACTGTCCTGCTTTTGTACCTTCAGCATATACAAAATAATATCGCCAGTAGAAAAACCCAATCAACCCAACAATAACAACAACTAAGAAACCCCATAATATCTTTTTCATACATCTATTTTAAAGTCCCCTTTGATCAATAAGATAAATTAAGCCTGTTATATTAACGGCTCCCAAAAGCAACTCACGCTTATTTACATTTTCGAAAACGTCGCTTCTTGCATGGTGGATATCAAAATATCGTTGAGGGTCTGGAATAATTCCAGACATAGGTGTGCCAAATATGGAAGCCAATGGACCAATATCAGCACCACCTCCTTCATCAATCATCCTATCCGTTCCGTATGGCCTTAATAAAGGCAACCAACTTTGAACTTTTGCAAGCTTTGATTTATCCTTAAATGAAAATCCAAAACCTCTTGGCGTAAATCCACCTTCGTCGCTTTCTAACGCAAAAATGTGTTTCTCTTTATTTTCTTTCGCTTTTTCTGCATACTTCAATCCACCTCTTAAACCATTTTCTTCATTGGCAAATAACACAAAATGAATGGTGTGTTTTGGACGATATCCCAATGCTTTCATAGCTCTCAGAACTTCAATGGTGTGAACAATCCCCGCTCCATCATCATGTGCACCTTCATTTACATCCCAACTATCCAAGTGTCCGCCAATGGTGATGATTTCATCAGGAAATTCAGCTCCTTTTAAAACACCTATTATATTATGTCCAATTGTATCGGGTAGATACTTCCCATTTGTTTGTAAAGAAACTTTGAAACCAGTTTTAATACTCCACAAATAATCTGCATCTCTCGGACCAACAGCTACAGCTGGAATCTTAGGCAAACTGTCTGTATATGCCATCGCGCCGGTATGAGGATCATTGGCTGTAGACTCAGTTAAAGAACGAATCATCACCGCAACTGCACCATATTTAGCAGCTCTGCTTGGCCCTGATCTTCTATATATTCCAACCTGACCATAAGATACAAAAGGCATCACATTAGTAGGATTGAAGCCATAATTGTAGTACACAATTTTCCCTTTTACTTCGTCTTTTCTTCTTTCTAATTCAGCAAAATCAGCTACCATTAGGACTTCTGCTGTAATTGTTTTTCCATTACTCCCCATCGAATTCCCAAGTGCTAACACATCCAAAGCCCGTGTTGTTTTCTTTTTATCAAGTTCTGTGATCACTGCTTTGTCCTTCCCGCCCCTCACCCAATGAGGTAACATACATTCTTGCAATATCACTTCGTCAGCACCTGCATGCTCCAATGCCGCCTTTCCCCAAAGTTCTGCCTTAGCAAACTGAGGAGAGCCAGCAAGCCTTCCACCCACTTGTTTTGTTAATTGATACAGCAAATCGTATGCGGTACCATTTCTTAAGATTTCGTCCGAAAATTTTTTAATCATCACAGAATCTTTGTCCTGCGCGAGTGCCAATAGGGGCAATAGGACTACTATTGAGATCAATCTTTTCATCAGCATTTTTGTTTAAAGTTAAAGTTAACCAATTGTTGTGTTTGAACAATATAGTACAAACGGCGTTTTATAAACGAATAATTAATTGTTACTTGCATAGGATTTGAAGGCAAATTGCCTGATACAGTATAAACTACGAAAGATGCGCATAGGTATTGTTTGCTATCCCACATTTGGTGGTAGTGGTGTTTTGGCTACAGAACTTGGAAAAGCTCTTGCAGACGAGGGTCATGAAGTACATTTTATAACTTATCAGCAACCAGTGCGACTAAATGAATTTAATGCCAATATTTTTTACCACGAAGTGCGTGTTCCAACTTATCCTTTATTCGATTATCCTCCTTACGAAGTAGCATTGGCGAGTACCATGGTGGATGTAATTATGAATCACGATTTGGATTTATTGCATGTGCACTATGCGATCCCTCATGCATCTGCGGCTTATATGGCCAAACAGATCGTGAAACAAAAAACAGGAAGAAGTATTCCAGTAATTACCACTTTACATGGAACTGATATCACTTTGGTGGGTAAAGATAAAATGTATGAGCCTGTTGTAACTTTTTCTATTAACGAAAGTGATGCTATAACTGCAGTTTCAGAGAACCTAAGAGATGAGACTTTTAAATATTTTGCCATTACAAAAGATATTGAAGTCATTTACAATTTTGTTGATGTTGCACGATTCAATAAAAAACCAATTGATGCATTTCGAAAAGTGATTGCACCTCACGGTGAAAAGATCTTGATGCATGCTTCTAATTTCCGTAAAGTAAAACGTATTGACGATGTAATAACCATTTTTGCAAACGTGCGCAAAGCCATGCCTGCAAAATTATTGATGGTAGGTGATGGACCAGAACGTCATGCTGCGGAAGAACAAGCTCGTACTTTGGGAATTGAGGAAGATATCAGATTCTTGGGTAAGCAAGAACAGATGGAAGATATTTTGGCAGTAAGTGATGTTTTCTTATTGCCATCTGAATATGAAAGTTTTGGATTGGCGGCTTTAGAAGCAATGGCAGCAAGAGCTGTGGTAATTAGCACCAACGCCGGAGGTTTATCCGAAATTAATAATCAAGGAATTACTGGCTTTATGGCCAATGTAGGAGATACAGAATCGATGAGTAATTTTGCTATAGAACTTCTTAGGGATGAAGCGAGATTAGTAAAGATGAAAGAAGCTGCTTATCAACAAGCTTGCTTATTTGATATTAGTAAGATCATACCTGTTTACGAAAAATTATATAGCAGATTTTGTAGGATGTAAGTTTCTTATTTTATGACTTCCTCAATACTCTTCAAAATTATCGCACACATATTTCTGAGTTCTTCATCGGTAATAATCAATGGTGGTGCGATGCGCAACCGATCAGGAGCAAATAGAAACCAATCGGTAATTAAACCATTTTGCACACATTGATGTACAATTTTTTGATTGATTTCAGGAGTTGCAAATTGTAATGACATCCAAAGTCCTGCCGTTCTGCTGGATACAATAGAGGGATGTTTTAGCAGTTCAATCAGTATTTTTTCTTTTTCAAAAACAGTATCCATATATTGCCCCTCTAACAAAACTTCTAAGGCTGCCTTGCCTGCTGCACAGGAAACAGGATGACCTCCAAATGTGGTAATATGACCCAGCACAGGGTTCGATGTTAATGTCGACATCAATTTTTTATCAGCCACAAATGCCCCTAATGGCATACCACCGCCTAATGCTTTTCCTAATAATAAAATATCTGGAACCACCTCATATTGTTCAAAAGCAAACAAAGAACCTGTTCTCCCAAAGCCCGCTTGAA
>CAIJZG010000161.1 GCA_903825065.1 uncultured Bacteroidota bacterium | reverse complement strand
TAATCACTTCTCTATTCGTCCAGCCACCTTTTTTTTGCAACGATTCAGGCAAATCCCAATGGTAAAGCATTGGATGGTTTTAAATGAACCGATGGTATTTACCGGGGCAGGCTATTTTCTGGGTGTACATGCGCCTGGGAAAGTTGGGTTAAGTAGTTTTCTTGCAGCTGCACATCATGCTGCAATGTGTCAAGCTGAAGGAGGTAGGATCTTACGATCTCTTCATTCAGATTATAGGATAGGCACCACTTTTTCATATTCAGATATTGATCCACTAAGAGAAAATCATGAAAAGGATAGGAGGGCTGCAGTAAAAGTAGATGCACTTCTTAACAGACTTTTTCTGGAACCTTTATTGGGAATGGGTTACCCTACCAAAGATTTAAAGATCCTACAAAAAATTGAACGTTTTATGCTTGAGGGTGATGAGCAAAAACTAGCCTTTGAGATGGACTTCATTGGTCTTCAAAATTATACCAGAGAGAAAGTTTGTTATGCTCCTTTGATGCCATTTATTCAGGCAAAAATTGTAAAGGCAAATAAGCGAAAGGTTGAGCATACACTAATGAATTGGGAAGTTTACCCTCCAAGTATATATAAGGCATTAAAAAGATTAAATACCTATTCTTCCATTAAAGAGATATTAGTAACAGAAAATGGCGCGGCATTTGCCGATCAAGTAGTTGATAATGAAGTTAATGACATGGAACGGCTTCAATACCTCCAGGATCATATTGCACAAGTACTACAAGCACAAAAAGAAGGGGTAAATGTAAAGGGTTATTTTGTATGGACTTTAATGGACAATTTTGAATGGGCAGAGGGTTTTCATCCAAGGTTTGGACTAATACATGTTGATTTCGCCACCCAGAAAAGAATTATAAAAAGCTCCGGTAAATGGTATAAGCAACTCCTTGCGAATCAGCTTCCCTAAATTATATAAGTAGAAATAAGTATCTTGTACTGATACATCTAATTTCTGCAAATGAGCAATATAAGGGAAGAGATTTTATTCGATACTGTGCTATTAGATGAGATGGGAAGCCAGAACAGTACTATAAAAGTATTAGAATTTTATTTAGATGAGTCCCCAAAATACCTGCTTGATTTTGAAAAATTAATGTTCGAAAGAGATCTTTCTGGCATCATTGAAAAGGCCCATAAACTGAAAAGTTCATTGGGGATGCTAAAAGCAGAATTATTAGTATCTTTATTAAACCAAGTAGAAGTAGCTGCTAAAGAATTGAATTTTGATAAATTGCAAGAATTATTTGACTTGCTAAAAGAGAAATTGCAATTATTAGATGCGCAGCTTTTATTTCAAATAAAACAAATTAAAGACGGGTTTAAAGATTTTCAATCTTAAATATAGAATAAGGCTATGAAAATACTTGTTGCAGAAGATAATGTAATGTTGTTAAAAACGATTGAACTAAAACTTATTAAAGAAGGGTATGAGGTTTTTACTACACCTGATGGTAGAGAAACGATGAAAGAAATTATACGGCTACGTCCTGATATGATTATTACAGATGTAATGATGCCGTATGCTTCAGGGTTAGAAGTCATTAGTATGGTTCGTCAGCAATTAAAATGGAAGACTCCAATTATTATTTTATCTGCCATGGAACAAGAAGAAGTGATATTAAATGCCTTTGATTTAGGTGCCGATGATTATATCACTAAGCCATTCAGTCTGAATGAACTTGTAATCAGGGTTAAACGCTTATTGAATAGAGCAAGTTAATTTTCGATTCAATTTCTCATCAAATAATTTATACATGCCTGCTACAGATACTTATCATAAAAACATAAATATTCTTGGTACTATCCTGCTATTTTTATTTTTAATGCCCGTGTGGCTTTTTTTTATTTGGGTCTTTTTCCCTAAAAATAAGATGGTAGTAGCAGTTGTTGATAAGACTGTTTTAACTACTGCAGGTCAGGAGCACGTTTCACTAAATTGGATACTGTTACAAGAAAAGTATAGTAAGACTCAAAAAGATCTATATAATCATTCTCAGGATTATTTTGGTTTTTTTCCTGAAACAAATAAGAGTTTTGAGGTAAAAGGATTAGAAAGGTTTTCTAATTCCCAATTAGATAAATTAAGTGATGATGCAGATCTTGCTTATTTTACTGATACCTACGGGATTTATAGAAACGAATGGTATGAGAAGGGAGATGAAAAAGAACGTTCTGGAATTATTTATGGCGGGATGTCTGAACAGGATATTGATTTCCTTGGAATGATGAAAAATAAGCATAAGCTTGTTATAAGTGAATTCAATTGTTTAGGCTCTCCTACTTCAAAATTAGTAAGTTCGAAATTTCAGGAATTATTTGGAATTGGTTGGACAGGTTGGATTGGTAGATATTTTGATTCCTTTGATACAACCATAAATAAAGAAATACCAAAATGGGTAGTTAGGAATTATAAATCCCAGAACCAAGGGAAGTGGCCATTTACAAAAGGCGGGATAGTATTTGTACATTCTGATGATCGAATTGTTATATTAGAAAAAGACCATGATTTAGTAGAGGAATTTCCAGAGATCCAAACAAACGAAGAGGGACAAAAAAAATACCACCTTCCACAAAGTTTTTATTATACTTTTTGGTTTGATATTATTGAATCTAATAATGATGTCAATCACACAATTTCCAACTTTGTGATTAATACTAATAATCAGGGAACTCAATTGTTAGCGAAGAATGGTATTCCAACCAGCTTCCCAGCAATTTCTTTACACAAAAACCAGGATTATAAATTCTTTTATTTCTCAGCTGATTTTTCTGATAACCCTATTCAATTGAATACTGCGTATCTTAAATTTATTCCTTATTTAAGAAAGTTCATGTACAACAGGCGCGACCCAATGGATCGTAAGGCTACTTTCTGGGAGGTTTATCAACCTCTGGTTACAACAATATTAAATGACTATCATACAGAAATCAATCAAGGTCATTTAGGTAAGTAGCGCATCAATAAGCTATCTGGAAGTATCTTTAAGTTATTGATAAACATATTGTTTTTCGATTTGTAACGATCAAAGTTAGCTCGTAGTTCATTTGCCTTTGTTGGGTTATCTTCTTGAGTCAGCTCCATTTTATTGCCAATATGATAGAGTATGTTTGAATTAATGAGCCAATCACCCTGTATGTAATCAATAATTTCAGTTTTGGTTTGCATCAGTGGGTAGGCATGTGTATTTCTGAAACTCCTGCTTGTATCTAATCCGCTTCCCATCCAGCTAGCCATATTGGGAACCTGCATATGATAGCTATGTTTCAACCAGGCCAATAAACTTGGTGTAATATCAAAATGTGTTGATATAGACGAAAACTTAGCTGTACGTTTTAAAAGAGGTGAGTATATCAATAATGGAACATGGTATCTGTCAATTTTAGTACTCATTGGAATCTCAGGCATTCGATGGTCTCCAGTAATCAGGAAAACAGTATTTTTAAAATCAGGCCTTTTCTGATATGATCTAATGAATTCTCCAATTTTTTCATCAGTATACAGAATACTAGCATATTGATAACTGTAGTTCCGATATTCATTCTTTAAAGCATCATTGAAATGAAGTTCATTCATTCTTTCTTCAAATCTTTTGAGATACTTATCTTGATCATTAATTTTAAAAGGACTATGAGTTGATACAGTAAGAATAAGACTCATGCTAGGTTTAGTAGAATCATTATTTGTATTTAAATAATGATCAAATAATTGCTTATCGCCAAATCCCCAACTAAAACCACTTGATGATTCGGGCATTTTTATAACACCCGCAGGGAAGCTAGAACCATCATTAATAGCATTGATGCCATTTTTATTTAGAAAAATATTCATGTTATCGAAATGAGAATCACCTCCATAATAAAATGAAGTGTGGTAACCATTTTTTTGTAACAAGTTTATTAAAGAAAAATGTTTGGGCATATTCTCCCCTAACTCATTAAAACCATTTTTTGCAAATGTCATAGAAGAAAGGATAGAGGGTAGTGCGGCAAATGTTCTTCCTCCTTCACTTAGGAAATTCTCCCAGTATAAACTTTTTAAAGAAAGTGAATCTACATTTGGTGTAAAGTTGCCAAGGTAAGCGCCACTATTTGTAAATGCCCTGCCTAAACCTTCTACTAGAATGATTACAATATTTGGTGCTTTGTTAGTTTTATTAAAAAATGGGGATAAAACATCTTTTGTACTATCTATTGAGTGTAAGAATGGATAATTCTTCTCATCTACGTAGGAAAAATCTTCTATTTTTTGTTCTGCTAAGTCAGCCTTTTTAAATCCTCCCAAATAGTTATCTGCATAAATATCTGTTTCATTAGTGGAAGGTAAAAAATGATCAATGCTAGCGTTTAGAAAATAAAATGATTTATTGAGTGAAAGATTATTTGCATATTCCTGACCAGGCATCCATTTAGAAATGGATTTTGCAGTAGGAGTAATAAATACGGCTCCTAAAATAAAAATAAAAACAAAAATAGTTATCTCATTTAAATGCATTTTTTTGGGAAGTCGAACAAATAAACCAATTGCAATTAATATTAAAAAAAGAATAGTTAAAATCAAAAGTATTGGAATTCCTCCCGCAGCACCAACGGTTTGTTTGATATCAGCTAAACTATAACCCCATAAATCAGAGCCTAAAGGAACAAGTGTAGTAAGGAAGTACTGTGATAGCGAAACCTGCAATAACAATAATGAAATCGATAGGATAATAAATAATATTTGTGCTGTTTTTTTGTGAATCAAATTAACTATAAAATATATTGGAAATAAAAATACCAGGGCTGTTATCCAATAAAGGAAGTCCTTAGAAATTGCAATTAATAAAACGGAAGGAAATGATGCAATTGCACCATGTTTAAAATAATCAGCAACAAATTCAAAGGAACGAGCTACTAATATCAGTATTCCAAAAACTAATGCAAGAGGCAAATAGGAAATAAGTATTTCTGAAATAAAAGAAAATAGTTTATTTATAACAGGCAAAACTTTAGCGGCAAAGAACCATTCCGATTTGTCTATTTCTCTTTTTTTAACAGGTACCCTCAATGGCTGATTGGTAGATATTTTAGCAAGTGACAATTTAATAGATGGCTTAGTTTTTTTCGGCCCCTTACTAAATCCTTGCCGAGTCATTTCACCCCAGTTATTTTCTTTTATAATTAATTTTAATAGGCCCCTAATTCCACTCCATACGATGAAAGGATGGAAATAAAAAGGTTCACTTAGAGCAGTTAATAATAAACGAAATATATCAACTCGTCTTTTATATTGATTGAAGGAATAAACTTCCATTAAAATGGCAAATAGAGAATAGAGGTATGCAAAACAAATAATGAAAAAGAAAAACACAAAGAAGAAACTCCAATCAATATAGCCAGTAACAGCAAAACAAATAAAAGCGAAGAATCCAAAGAATTCAATAATAGGAGCACATAATTCAAAAATAAACCAGTAGGGATAGCTTACTAATCCTAATATTCGATATTTAGGATTAAAAAACATGATTCTATGAATATTGAGTGTTTGGAAAGTACCTCTGAACCATCTATTACGCTGACGTTCAAGGATGGCATAGTTATTTGGAACTTCTGTCCAACACAATGGATCCGGAATATATCTTATGATGTAATCTAATTTTTGTTCTTCCATATACCTGCGCATATGTACTACCAATTCCATATCTTCTCCAACAGTTTTAGTATTATAACCACCAACTGCGATGGCTATTTCTTTGTCAAATGCTCCAAATGCTCCCGATATAATTAATAAACCATTTAATCTACTCCAGGCCATTCTCCCCAATATAAATGCACGTATGTACTCTAATATTTGCATTCTTGGTAAGTAATCTTTTGCTAAGTGAACTTTCAAAATCTTTCCTTGTTGTACCTCGCATGAATTAGCTACTCGTATTACGCCACCGGTGGCAATTACACGCTTATTGGTTTGCTCCATAAATGGTTTCACCATCTTTAGCAGTGCATCTTGTTCAAGTATAGAATCTACGTCTATACAGATAAAATATTTTTTTGATGAAATATTAATCCCTGCATTAAGTGCATCTGCCTTACCTCCATTTTCCTTATCAATGACAATAAGCTTTTTAAATATCTTTTTTCGACTTTTATAAATTCCTTTTATTTCTTTTGTAGGAATAATAGAATCCACAAATATGTCTGTTAATACAAGATCATATTCTTTAATCAGTTTTTTAAGGCTATCGTCTTTACTGCCATCATTAATAACTATAATTTCCAGGTTTGTATAAAATATGGCTAGCAAGGATTTTACATTCTCAACAATTGTTTTTCCTTCGTTATATGCAGGAGCAAGGATACTAACTGAAGGCACATGTTCAGAACTGGCTAATAACCGATAGTCGGTAAATTGATTTTTGTGCAAATAATTTTTTGTTTCTCCAATAGAATATAATCCAAGGAAAATAAAAGAAATTGACAATAACACACTGTACAGAAATATTCCGTAAGTAAGTGTATAGTAGATGATGTTGAAGAATATATTCCAGATCATGTTGTAGAAAGAATATGGTTTACAATGCGTTGATACGGCTCAGGGTTTGATTGACTTTTTTCGGTCACAATCTGCATTCCTGAACTTGAACATTTATTTAAAGCGATAGCGGCTTTTAATTTGATTAAATTATCTTCATGATCCAATATTTTAATCAATTCATGGGCATCCTCTTCAGTAGCCAAATCACTTAATGAATCGAGTATCAGTATTTGGTCTGATCTGGAGGCTTGATTAAAATATCGCAACAAAATTTTAGTTGTTTGATCATTTTCCAATCTAACCAAAGTTTCTAATGTTTGAGTTTTTACACTTTCCGAATTATGTGTCAAACAATTAGTAATCTCCTCTATCAATTGTATTAATTGATACTCATAGCAAAGTTTCAAAGCAAATACTACTACAGAATTGTTTTCAGACCTCATCCATTTTGGTATATTAAAGCTGAAATCTTCTTTTTTTGGAAAACGCTTTAATTGTTCTAATAATTTCAATTGTTGCCAATCTGTAATTGGGTAAGAAACTTTTTCAAGAAAATCTAATCCTTTAAATCCAGTTAAATGAATCATTCCAATTTGTGCTTCATTTCTGACATATTCATTAGAGGCATTCGTAAAATTATTGATTTCCTCATAGGCATCATGCTGTTCCATCATGTACAACTCTTGTAAACCCCTAGCAATGACATACCATTTATTTTTTTGATTGATTTTTTGTAAAGAATATTTTTTCAAATCAAGACCAATGTATATAGTTACTATTCGTTCTGCAACTTCCCCAATATGATTTTGCTTACTTCTAATAAGTTCTTCAATCATATATTGTCTAGCCAAACTGGTATCTATTATTACGCTTAATTCTTCTAATTGTGCTTCAGTTGCTGGTGATTCATCAATGATGAATTGTGATATAAGTGGCTCAAGTTTTGTTCTGATTAGCACTAATTTGAAATACTTTTTCTTTTTATCATTCAGGAAAGCATAAATAGCTATAATCAATAAAATGATCATAACTATCAAGACTTTAATGGCAAATGATAAAGTATTTACATTTATCATCTTACTCATGAATTCTTGAATAATGTTAAGTAAGTAGAAAGCACTACCAAATAAGTCTGTGCATTTTAAGCTGATAAACAGAAACATATCTAAAAATATATATTAATAAAAATTGCCTACTAAAGTTAACGTAATCCACTCATTTTTATTTTAACGAATTCTTTATTTACCTTTCCCCCTCAATTAGAAAAATGAAATTTGAAGAAATTATACTCAAAAGAAGTGAGCAGAAATGTGAGCTCTGCGGGTCAAATCAGTTAGTTAAAGTATACGAAGTTCCTCCTCAGGATAAAACAAGTGAAGCAAACTGTATCGCTGTTTGCTTAGTTTGCCAAAATCAGATTGATAAAAAAGCAGAACTAGATCAAGAACATTGGAAGTGTTTAACCACTTCTATGTGGAGTGAAGTTGCTGGGGTACAAGTAATGGCTTGGCGTATGCTACACCGTTTGAAAACAGAAAGCTGGGCATCTGATCAAATTGATATGCTATACTTAGACGATGATAATTTAGCTTGGGCAAAAGCTACTGGAGACCATGAAAATGATGCTACAGTTGATTTACATAGGGATTCGAATGGTACTATTTTGCTCCAAGGAGACAGTATCGTTCTCACTAAATCTCTTGATGTGAAGGGGACTTCACTTAATGCCAAAATGGGAACTATTGTTAAAAATATCCGTTTAGTAGAAGAAAATACGGAACAGATCGAAGGGAAAATTGAAGGTCAGACCATCGTAATTCTTACTAAATATGTGAGAAAACAAGGGAGTTAATACCCAAATAGGCATAAAAAAATCCCTTTCGAATTTGAAAGGGATTTTTTATGCCAATTTTTTAGTTTTTATCTTCAATTGCAGCTTTTCTCCAATCTTCGAGACTTTTACAATCCGAAAACTTTTTGTCGATCGAGATATAATAAGTTGGAATATGTTCTTTAAACCATTTTTCTAATATTTCACCTTTTTTACCTTCAAGTGCCCTTGAAGCTATACGATTATAATCTTCTTTTAAATTTTCACGGTGTGGTTCTGTTCTCGTTTTCAAGTAGATGATTCTAACTTTTTTACTTCCCCTCTCATCAGTAAATACTTGTGGTTTTGAATAATTGCCTGGTTTCATGTCTTTTAATGCAATCACCATATCCTTATCAACCTGATCTAAAGTAATAAATGAGCTTCCATCTCGGCCTGTAACAGCACCTGCACTGAATTTGCTGCCATCATCTTCACTATACTTGTTCACAGCAGCGCCAAAACTCATACTTCCATCAATCACTTTCAGACGAATGGAATCTAGCTTTGTTTTGGCTTCATTGATTTCTTCTTCAGCAACCGGAGGTATTCTAAGAATATGACGAACTACTGCATCATCACCTGCACGACTTACCATTTGAATGATATGTAAACCAAATTTAGATTTAATGACTCCTGAAATTTGTCCTTCTTTTAAACGAAACGCACCAGAAAGGAAAGCCGGATCCCACATATTTTTATCATTACGATTCAAATTGTATTGTCCACCATTTTCTGATTTACCCGGATCTTCTGAATAGAACTTTACTAACTGCTCAAACTTTTTAGCTCCAGATTCAACCTGTTTCTTATAATCGTATAATTGTTTTGAAACATATTCCTCTACGTCTTTATTCGATTTAGGTTGTATTACAAGCTGACTAATTTCCATTTCACTTTCATAGAATGGTAAACTGTCTGTTGGTGTTTTTGCATAGAAAGCTTTAACTTCAGTTGGGGTCATTTTAATATTGTCCACAATTTTCTTGCGCATTTGATCAGCCAAATTCTGTTCTTTCATGGCGTCCTTAAAATCCTCTTTCATCTGATAAACCGATTTGCCTGCAATCTCTTCTAATACCTCTTTTGAGCCATATGAGGAGATGTATTTCCGAATACGATTCTCCATCTCATTTTCAATTTCATCTTCACTTACCGTCAATGAATCTTTTTGTGCCTGCAGCACTAGGGCCTTTTGTATTAATTGACCTTCCAAAATTTGGCATTCTGTAGGTAGAATTACATTGTCTTGGCCCTGCGCCTGCCTTCTTATATCTGCAAGAGCATTGCTGACATCTGAGCTTAGGATGATTTTATCTCCAACTTGTGCAATAATCCTATCTGCCACAATTCTTTTTGATTGGGATTGAGCACTCAGGAATCCACTTACCAATAAAATAACTATTAATACCTGCTTCATAGATTGCAATATCATTCAAAAATAGCAAATCAGGCCGCGGACGGCCTGATTTGTAACTGCTTTTAACAAACTTATAAAGTACGTTTTACTTCTTCTTCTTCGAAAGCTTCTACAATATCTCCTACACGTAGATCAGAAAAGTTTTTAATCGTCAATCCGCACTCAGTATTAGAGGCTACATCTTTCACATCATCCTTGAAGCGTTTCAAGCTGCCTAATTCAGCTGCCTGACCTTCACCTTTTGGATATTCCACGATACCATCACGGATAATTCTGATCTTACTATTCCTTGCGATTTTACCCTCCAATACAAAACATCCTGCAACAGTAGCTTTATCGAATTTGTATACTTCTCGAACTTCTACGTTAGCAGTAATCTTTTCTTGGAATTTAGGTTCCAACATACCTTCCATGGCACTCTTCACTTCGTCGATTGCCTGATAGATAATAGAATATAATTTAATTTCAACACCTTCGGTATCAGCTAATTTAGCTGCCTGCATGGAAGGACGAACGTTAAAACCAATGACAATTGCGTCGGAAGCCGTTGCCAACAATACGTCTGATTCTGAGATCTGACCTACTGCTTTATGTACCACTCTAACTGCAATTTCTTCAGTTGATAATTTCTGTAATGAATCACTCAACGCCTCTACCGAACCATCCACATCCCCTTTGATAATGATATTCAATTCTTTAAAGTTACCCAATGCTAAACGACGGCCAATCTCATCTAATGTGATGTGTTTTCTAGCTCTTAAGCCTTGTTCGCGCATGATCTGAGCACGTTTAGTAGCTACTTCTTTAGCATCAGACTCGTCTTCAAATACTTTAAATTTCTCGCCAGCTTGAGGTGCACCATTTAATCCTAGTATAACTACAGGAGTTGATGGTGGTGCAATTTCTATGCGTTGATTACGCTCGTTAAACATGGCTTTTACACGACCGTAGTGTTGACCAGAAACGATCAAATCACCTTGGCGTAAGGTACCATTTTGAACAAGAATAGTTGCCACATATCCTCGACCTTTATCTAAAGATGCTTCAATAATAGAACCAGTAGCTTCCCTTTCAGGATTTGCTTTCAGGTCTAATAATTCTGACTCTAACAACACTTTCTCTAATAACAAATCCACATTCAATCCTTGTTTGGCAGACAATTCCTGGTTTTGGAATTTACCACCCCAGGCTTCAACTAGGATATTCATATTTGAAAGTTGCTCGTATATCTTTTGCGGATTTGATCCGTCTTTATCAATCTTGTTTACAGCAAAAATCATTGGAACACCAGCGGCTTGTGCGTGACTGATAGCCTCCTTGGTTTGAGGCATCACTGCATCATCGGCAGCAACTACTATGATTGCGATATCGGTTACTTTGGCACCACGAGCACGCATTGCAGTAAAGGCTTCATGACCAGGAGTATCCAAGAAAGTGATCGCTTTGCCGTTTGGAAGTGTTACCTCATAGGCACCAATATGTTGTGTGATACCACCGGCCTCACCTGCAACTACATTAGCGTTACGGATATAATCCAATAAAGATGTTTTACCATGATCGACGTGTCCCATGATGGTAACTATCGGAGCTCTTTCAACAGCTTCGATGTCATCTTCATCGTCTTCATCATCCTCCATTATCTCTTCATCTTCTAATCCAATAAATTCCACTTCAAATCCAAATTCACTGGCAACCAATTCAATTACTTCTGCATCCAAACGTTGGTTAATAGATACCATAATACCTAACCCCATACATTTCCCAATTACATCTGCAAAGCTTACGTCCATTAAATTGGATAATTCACTAACGGTAACAAACTCAGTAACCTGCAGTCTGTTATCTTCCGTCATCTCGCCCATTTGTTCAGCAGCTTCATCACGTTTTGCACGACGATATTTTGCTTTTAGGCTCTTTCCACGACCACCAGTTCCAGACAATTTTGCCTGAGTTTCGCGTATCTTTTCTTGAATTGCTTTTTGATCGATTTCTTTATTGTCATCTCTGCGAGGAGGTGCATTTCGATCTCTACTTTGATTTCCTCCACGGTTTCCGCCACCAGTACCACGATTAAATCCACCTCCGCCACCTTGGCTATTATTACCACCTCTATTATTAGCTGGTACAATTGGACGATTTGGTCCGGATGGACGAGAAGGAGCACTTATGCTTGCTGCACCGGTGCCTTGTTGTTGTTGATTATTTCCAGCAGGTCCCTGATGGGTATTATCTGGTTTTTTATCAATTGGAATACGTTTGCGTTTGCGTTTTTCGTCTCTTCCCATTGGTTTAGGACGAGTATCGCTATTGATTGGCAAATTAATCTTTCCTAATATTTTAGGTCCTTCCAGTTTTTCTGCTCTAATATTTTCTATCAATGGTCCAGCTTCAGAAATTGGATCAGGTTCAGTTGGAACAATTACAGCAGGTTTAGAAACAACAGTTTCTGCCTTAACAGCAGGCTTAGGAGCTTTTGGTTCAGCAGCTTTCGGCGCAGGTACTTCTGTTTTCTTCGGCGATTTTTTAGGTCTGGTAGAAGAATCAATGGCAGAAAGATCAATTTTATTCAACACTTTAGGTCCCTCTAATTCAGGGGCATCAATCTTGGTAACTGAGGGCTCTACTACTTCAGGTACAGACTTTGGAACATCTATCACTTTTGGTGCGATTTCAGGCTCAATTACTTTTTCAACCACTGGTTCAGGAGCTTCTATAACCACAATAGGTTCTGGAATAACAGTCACAGCGGGAGTAATAGGTGCAACTGGAGCTGCAGGAACCGGAATTTCCACAACTTTAGCTGGTTCTGTACGTACTGACTTATCTTCTTTTTTGGTAAAAGAAAGATCTTCTTCGTCTTTTTTCTTTCTTGCCTCAGCTTGAGCACCTTTTGGTATCTCTACCAGATCAGCCTTGTTTTTGGCCTGTTTATCCTGTAGGAACTCTGCTTGCAAAGCATAGTAATGGTCTTCTGTAAGCTTTGCCGTAGGCTTCAGGTCGTCGCGGCTAAATCCTTTCTTCACCAAGAACTCGATCAGGGTATCCTGACCAATATTGAATTCTTTGGCGGCTGCTAACAGTCTTGGTAATTTCAAATCTGACATTCAGTTTTTTTTAGTCAACAAAACAAGGCTTAACCCAGTTTTTATATATCGCTTGTTCTATCCCCCTTGAACCTAATATATATTTAGATTCAGACAAAGATAGTTGCTATTAAGCTGCTTATTCTTCTGTATTGAATTCATCTTCCAATACTTTGCGAACTTCGGCAATAGTTTCTTTTTCCAAATCGGTTCTTCTTTCCAACTCTTCAGCTGATAATTTTAACACACTTCTAGCTGTGTCGCAACCGATACGTTTGAATTCATCAATAATCCAAGTTTCAATCTCATCACTGAATTCTTCCAAATCAATATCAAATTCATCAACCACTTCTTCGTCTTCACGGAAAACATCAATTTCATATCCTGTTAACTCGCAAGCCAATTTGATATTTACCCCGCGGCGGCCAATTGCCAAAGAAACCTGATCGGCCTTTAAATAAACCTCCGCGTGTTTTTTGTCGTTATCAAGTTCGATATAACTAATCTTAGCAGGAGTTAAAGATCTTTGAATTAACAACTGAATATTAGTAGTGAAATTAATCACATCAATATTTTCATTTTTCAATTCGCGCACAATACCGTGAATACGGCTACCTTTCATTCCCACACAAGCACCAACTGGATCGATACGATCATCATAACTTTCAACAGCCACTTTTGCTCTTTCACCTGGATCACGAACAATCTTCTTAATAGCAATTAAACCATCAAAAATTTCGGGTACTTCAATTTCAAGTAATTTAGAAAGGAATAGCGGACTAGTTCTTGAAAGAATGATTACCGGATTGTTATTTTTAAGATCAACTCTTGCAACAACAGCTCTGATATTTTCACCTTTCTTGAAATAATCCTGTGGAATTTGTTCTGATTTAGGAAGGATTAATTCATTACTTTCTTCATCCAATAATAAAACTTCTTTTTTCCAAACCTGGTAAACTTCCGCGCTGATAATATCACCAACACGAGCACCGTATTTTTGAATCAAAACATTCTTTTTTAAATCGCTGATACGACTGGCTAAAGTTTGCTTAGCAGCAAGAATAGCACGGCGACCAAAGTCAAGAATATCAATTTCTTCGTACAGCTCTTCTCCAACTTCAAAGTCGGGTTCGATTTTAACAGCATCGGTGTAAGCCACTTCTGCCAAGGGATCCAGCACTTCGCCATCGTCTACAATCATACGACGACGAATAATTTCCAAATCGCCTTTCTCAGCATTTACGATTACGTCGAAGTTATCATCACTTCCAAATTTTTTGCGCAAAAGTGTTTTGAAAACGTCTTCTACCACTTTCATCATCGTAGGACGATCAATATTTTCAGCGTCTTTGAATTCCTGGAATGCCTCAATCAGGTTGATACTAGCCATAACTTAATTTTTTTTTCGCTCTGCAGATTTTCTGCAACTGATTAAAATTTAATTTGAACCGTTGTTGATTTTATATTATTAAATGGAACAAGCAATTGTTGTGTTACCGCTTTTTTCCCTTTACCTTCTGTGGTTTGGATGAGGATATCTTCTGCAGTAACTGCCATCAACGTGCCAATTTTTGTAGAATCATCCATAAAAACAATTTCTAAATCTCTTCCTACATTTCTAAAATATTGGCGCTGTAATAACAGTGGCTCTTCAATACCCGGAGAAGAAATTTCCAATGAAAAATCGCCCTCTGGATACCAAGCTTTTTCTTCAATCAATTTGTATAATCCACGATTAAACTTTACACACTTTTCAATAGATATTCCTTCATCGCCATCAAAAAATATTTTGATATCATTGGTAGGCTTGATGCGTACACTAACTAAAAAATAAGAAGGCTCATCAACTAATAATTGCTGAATCAGCGCTTCAATCTGTTGTATTCTTTCTTCCATTTTCTAAATTTTCGCAGTTGTACTACGAACCTCTGGAATTGGTAATTCCTTCAGGTATGTAAAAAGGAGAAGGGAACGGTAGCCGTTCCCTTCTGTTGATTATTTCCAATGCAAATGTAATGTAATTGACCGAATACTTCCAAATCTGGTTTTCGCCGCATATCATTTTACCTAACCACTAAATTGGAATCTATACCGATTTTCATCACTTTAGCCACATTCAATGTTCGGGATGATTATCTTTGCCCCCTATGATCAAGTTGATTTTTTACGGGCTAGTTGTATACCTGATCTATAAACTGGTATTTGAACTTATTATCCCGGTTAGCAAAGCCACCACTCAAATGAGTGAGAAAGTGCGCCAAATGCAACAGCAACAGCAGAAATTTCAGCAGCAACAAACTAAACAAACTGCTGAACCTCAAAAACCAGTCAGACCTGCATCTGATAAGGATTATATTGAATATGAAGAGGTGAAGCCTTAACCCGAATTTACCTATAAACCTAATTCAGGCAAAGTTTGAGGCCATTGAAGATGGATTGTTTTTAAACCCAATGCATGAGCTGTTTCTATGTTTTTAATGGTGTCATCTATAAATAAGGTCTCTTTAGCATTTAGGTTGTTCTCCTTTAATATATATAAAAAGGGCTCTGGATTTGGTTTGCGCATCCCCATATTTTGAGAATAGTAGGCTTTTTCAAATATTGTATCAAATTCGCGATTCCCAGTTAATTGTTGGTATGACTCAATAAAAGCATCGTGGTGAATTTGATTAGTATTGGAAAATAAGAAAATTCGGTATTTAGATCTGATGGTTTCTAGCCAGCTAAGTGTAGGCGCCCTAAAATCCAGTAATAGTGCATTCCAGGTTTTTTTAATAGTTTCATCACTAAGATTTGTGCCTGTGCCCCTTCTAAAGGCTTCGTAAAAATCTTCAGGACTTATCTCTCCCGTTTCTAATTGAACAAAAAGGTCATTAGAATGATGTTGTGTAAACATATTTGAAAACTGGGTAACCCCCAGTTCTTTAAATGCTTTTTCGGTTATCGAAAAATCGATATTTAGCAAAACCCCACCCAGATCAAAAATGATATTTTTTACACCTTCCATTTTAACCAATTTAAAATTCTGTGAAATTACAAATGAAACATTATTTTTTTAAAACCAATACATTGATGGCTTCCTTTTTGAACATTCGTTCTTCATTCAAAAGACAATAAGGTAATAGCGCTTCAATAAAAGACTTACCAGCCAATCTTTGAGGAGTACTCAATAAAATAATTTTTCCCATAGCTATAAAACGAAGCATTAATGCTAATAATACTTCGAAGTCATTTGGATTATAATTAATATCACTCATCAATAATACTTCCCATTCTAGTCCATCAGGCATTTGGTTCCAATCAATGAATGCCGAAGACATATTGCCAATTTTATTCAAGGAAATATTTTCTTGAATAAATAGAATGGCCTCTTCGTTGTAATCGCTACAAATTACAGAGGAAGCAAAATGGGAAACAAATAATGAGGGCAAACCTATACCTGCAGCCAGTTCTAATACTTTCTTATTGCTAAACCATTTTGGATTTTCCGCTATGAATTCGGTTAATACAAAAGCAGCGGGCCAAATTTTTGCCCAATAAGGGAAGGCTAATTTATTTTCGTTTTGTTCATAGATCAATTGAATGTTTTTTTGATCGGGCACCCATAAATGAATTTCCCGATCCTTAAATTGAACTATTTCTATTTTCTTCTTCAGGGTTTTATTGTTTGTATATTCTGCAAAGCTAAGGATAGCAGATAAAACTGTAGTTTCGCAAAAAAATTATCATGAGCGAAGAAAAATTAACACAAGGCAAAATTCATACAGCCAAAGGAGTAATGACTTTTGAATTATATGATGATGCAGCCCCGATAGCGGTGGCAAATTTTAAAAAATTAATTAATGAAGGCTTCTATAACGGACTAACTTTTCACCGGGTAATTCCAAATTTCATGGTCCAAGCAGGTTGTCCTGATGGAACAGGTGCAGGTGGTCCGGGTTATTCTATTCAGTGTGAGACTGACGGCGCAAAGCAAACACACGACAGAGGTGTTTTGTCTATGGCACACCGTGGAAAGAATACAGGGGGTTCTCAATTCTTTATTTGCCATAACAGAGCAGGTACTCGCCATTTAGACGGAGTACATACTTGTTTTGGAAAAGT
>CAIJZG010000160.1 GCA_903825065.1 uncultured Bacteroidota bacterium | reverse complement strand
TAATTAAAAATCCCCCTCCTGCACCCAATAGTCCAGTTAGTAAACCAATTTGGATTCCTCTTAATATGGCATATCCCAATGGCATGTTAGTAGATTTATTAGCATCTACCGGAGCAGATTTAAAAATCATTTTGTATGAAGCCATGATCATCACTAATGCTAATAATACCATTGTCAATAAGGAGCGGGTTACTTCAAAATTAATAATTTTAAAAAGTTGTTCAGGAATGATTGGAATCAACCACCTACGTATAATAACCACTGTAATAATCGAGCTAATACCAAAGTAAAGAACTGCCTTAAAATGAATGTTTCCATTTCTATAACTATTCACTGCTCCTACTAAACTGCTGATACCAACAATAAATAAGGAATAACCTGTAGCGATGGTAGGTTGTATATGAAAAAGGTAGACTAATAATGGGATAGTAAGTATGGAGCCCCCACCTCCAATTAAACCCAAGGAAATGCCAATAATAAACGCTGCTAAGTAGCCAGCAATTTCCATAATTTTAATATTATTAACTCAATCTTCATATCTTTTGTAAACATAAGATAAGATTATCATAACTGATTTTTATCATCCTACATTTAGAAAAAATCTTAGAACTTTAAAGTAAATAAATAAAATAAAAAATGATTATCAATAACAAATCAATTCGGGAATTACATTTCGACCATGAGTTATGGTTGACTGAAATGGCTTTTTGGAAACAAGAAATAGACATTTTGGATAAGTATCTGGCTGCAGTAATTGTAACTTTAACTGATAACAAAAGCAGGGGAGAAGTAGAACATTTTCAAAACCAGTTTATTATTCAACGCAGTTTTATCAACTCATTGAAAAACGATGTGAAGGCTCAGGAAAAACTAATTTCAGAATTGGAGAAAGATATCAATAATCGCTTATTGCAACAGAAAAAAGCGGATGATGAATATGAAATTCGCGATCGGATGCTCACCAATCAAAAACTGTACAGTGAGTTGAAATTGTCGTTCAAAAAATGGCTATCTAATAAATTATAGTAATTAACTGGCAGACTGTTCTAAAATTTCATCCATATTAATGGCCATATGGCTTTCGTCGAAAGTGCAACTACCATTTTTGATAACTAGCACTTGTGGTGATTCATGTGCTACATGAAACTTTTCTGCAATTTGAGCAGAAATAGGGCGATATTGAATTAAGTCTAAAAAATAAAAATCTACTGCATCTGAAGATTTCGATCTTTCAAGTCTGTTTAATACCATACTACTAGTGCTACAGCGTGTACTATGTTTGAAAATAACTTGAGGCTTCGAAGAAGATTTTTTTTCTATGTCCAACAATTGATCTTCTGTCGTTAATGGGATCCAATTCATATTTATTTCTATAATTATAAACGATTCCCTTATCTGCCTCTGAAGTAATTCTTATTGGTAGTAGGGCAACCATTGCCTCGAGATGAAACACATGATGAGCAGATAGCCATTGTAAATCCTACGATTATCAGCAGACAAGTGATTTTTTTCATGAGTAGAGTTTGATAAAGTAATTGACTGTATTTTTATACAATCTTATAACGGTAAAGATAAAGTTTCATTGTGAATTGTTGCCTGAGAAGCTGGTTATTATTGTTAAAATTCTATTTGAAAGGCCAAAAAAGTTAATATGAATGTACATTTTATATCAATCGGGGGTAGTGTGATGCATCAATTGGCCATTGCCCTGCATCGAAAAGGATATCAAATAACTGGCACTGATGATGAAATTTTCGAACCTTCCCGAACTAATTTACTTCAGGATGGAATACTTCCAACATCGATGGGATGGCAGCCCGACTTAATTACCAAAGACCTGGATGCTGTCATTTTAGGAATGCATGCACGCAACGATAACCCAGAATTAGAAAAAGCTGTTGAATTAGGGTTGAAGATCTTTAGTTTCCCAGAATATATCTATCACGAAAGTCGGCAGAAGAAAAGAATGGTAGTGGGTGGTAGTCATGGTAAAACAACCACTACTAGTATGATTATGCATGTGTTGAGTAAACTGCACTTTGATTTTGATTATTTAGTAGGTGCTAAACTCAATGGCTTCGATCAATCTGTGAATATAACCGATGCCCCAATTATAGTTTGTGAAGGGGATGAATACCCCGCAAGCGCCATTGAGAAAAAACCAAAGTTTCATTTCCTTTTCCCGCATATTGCTATTCTTACTGGAATAGCCTGGGATCATATTAACGTGTTCCCCACTTTTGATTTTTATTTAGAACAGTTTCGAGTTTTCATTGCCAAAATTGAGGTTGGTGGTTTGCTGATTTATAATAACACTGATAAAGTATTAAACCATTTAGTGGAAGAAAGCCATCGATCAGATATCCGATATCAACCGTATGAAGTTCCAGTTCATGAAATTTTAGATGGTAATACTTCTGTTACAATTAATGGCTCAACAAGTAATTTAAAAGTTTTTGGGAATCATAACTTAATGAATTTATATGCTGCATATTATGCCTGCAAAGAAATTGGCGTTACTGCAAATGATTTTGTAACTGCTATTGCAGATTTTACCGGGGCTTCTAAACGATTGGAATTGCTTGCTTATAATTCTAGTGTGAATGTTTACCGAGATTTTGCTCATGCACCAAGTAAAGTGAAAGCAACCATTGAAGCAGTTAAACAGCAATATCCCAATCGGAAATTAATTGGCATTTTGGAACTCCATACATTTAGTAGTTTGAATGAAAAATTTATGCTTGAATACGATGGAGCTTTGAGT
>CAIJZG010000159.1 GCA_903825065.1 uncultured Bacteroidota bacterium | reverse complement strand
GCTAATAATAATGCCCTACTTTGTTCATGATTAATGGGGCGGTCATTCCCTTTTAATCTTTTTACACTTGCGTCACTATTAACTCCAATAATTAAATAATCGGCTTCTTTGGCCGCCCGGGAAAGAGAAAATATATGTCCCTCATGTAAAATATCGAAACAGCCATTTGTGAAAGCGATAGTTTTTCCTGTTGCCCTCCAAGAAGCAATTTTAAAACTTAGAGATTTTAATGTTTCGATTTTTTGAGGGATACTATCAATTGCTCGCATGCGATATTTTTTTATTATAAATAGGCAATAAAATAACACAAATGGTTCCCACGATTAACACAATCATAAATTGTGCAAACCATTGTAAAGTTCCATTTGCAAAACCCAACTCAAAAGGAATCTCACTCTTCTCTAATACTTTTGCCATGAAGAATGCATAGGCTCCGATACCACCTGGTGTAATAATCATGCCAATACTCGCAAATGCTAAAGCAGTAATTGCATCTTGTAATCCTAAATGGGCTGTTCCTTGAGTGGCATATAAACCTACCCAAGTACCAATGATATAAAGCGACCAAATTGTAAAGCTGTAAAAAAAGAACAAACCTTTATTTTGAAGTTTATTTACACTGCTTAGTCCTTCCCAAATCCCACGAAGGATTTTTTTGAATAAGATTACGATTTTAAGGTGAGCAAACTGTCTGAACCAAACTTTTAACGCAACAAGAAGAATTATAATGACTCCAAAAAATACCAATAACTTATTTGCAGAATAATGACCTGATTTGTTCTGCAAAAGTTCCTTTAGGAGTTGTTTGCCATATTCCCCAACCACTTCAAATTGCAATATAAACGCTAACAAGAAAACTAAAACCAAAGACATTACATCAAAAGCCCTTTCAGCCACAATGGTTCCAACTAATTTTTCAGCTGGTACTTTTTCGTACTTAGCTAAAATGGTGCATTTAAGTACTTCTCCTAAACGGGGTACTGCAAGATTGGCCAAATAACCAATCATTACTGCAAAAAAAGTATTGAAAATAGAAGGATTATAACCCATGGGACTCATCAAAATTCGCCACCTTAATGCCCTACAAATATGACTAAGCGTCAAAATTAGAAATACTGGAGCAATTAATCCATAGCGAGCAGTTCGTAGAGAATTTTTAAACTCCCCCCATTTGTCACTAGGTATCTGATGTAAACTCCACCAAACCAGAAATACGCCAATTCCTAAGAAAAATAGATATTTTAAGAAAGCAATTAGCCTTTTTTTCATGTAGCATTCATTCTGTTGCAAGTTACGCAAGCAATTTTAATATTCAGTTTTTTCCCAACTTTAGGACTGTTATTTACAGTTATTTAAGATGAAATGGATCAAATTGTGTTGCAAAAATTTAGGAGACAAATGCTCTAATTCAAATCAGCTTGGGTTTCTATCAATTTTTAGTACCTTCGCGCATTATTTTCAAGTTTGCTAAAATGGCGTGATAATGTCAACAAAGAAAAGAATTTTATTCATAGCCACGGAGATGTCTCCTTATCTGGAACTAACTGAGTTCGCAGAAGTGATTAACAAATTGGCTATTAAAAGTAATGATACCGGACTAGAAGTAAGGTGTATCATGCCGAGATTTGGGGTAATTAATGAAAGAAGACATCGTTTACATGAGGTTGTTCGTCTTTCAGGAATCAACGTCTCTGTTGATAATGACGATTACCCGTTACAAATTAAAGTAGCCTCTTTGCCAAATGCTCGCTTACAAGTTTATTTTCTCGAAAATGAAGATTTCTTTAAACGCAAACAGATTTTTCACGATGATAATGAAACTTGGTTTGACGATAATGCTTTAAGAACGATCTTTTTTTGCAAAGGAGCGTTAGAGACAGTTAAGAAATTCGGATGGCCTCCAGATATTATTCATTGTAGTGGATGGATGACAGGTTTAATTCCAGCTTATATTAAGACGGCCTATAAAAAAGAGCCGGTTTTTGGTAATAGCAAAGTGATTTTCACT
>CAIJZG010000158.1 GCA_903825065.1 uncultured Bacteroidota bacterium | reverse complement strand
CAATTGGAAAATCAACAGGCGCTAAAATTTGTGGGCCCATTTCAATGATCGATACATGCATTCCTAAATGATGCAAGTTCTCAGCCATTTCTAATCCAATAAAACCTGCTCCAATAATCACAGCTTTTCCTTGTGGGAATTTGCTCACATATGCTTTAATTCGATCTGTATCAAGTACATTTCTTAAAGTAAATATTCCTTCACTATTAATGCCCTCTAGTGGTGGACGGATCGGTTCCGCACCTGGAGATAATACCAATTTATCATAAGAAAGTTCATAATCTAGGCCGGTTTTCAAATCCTTTACTTGCACTAACTTTTTTTCAGGCATGATTGCTAAAACCTCGTTCTGCACCCTTGCATCTATATTAAATCGATCTTTAAAAGAAGCAGCAGTTTGAACAAATAGTTTGTTCCTATCTGTTATTACATCCCCAATATAATAGGGTAACCCACAATTGGCATAAGAAATATAACTTCCTTTCTCAAATAATACAATCTCGGAGTGCTCGTCCAATCTTCTTAACCTTGCGGCTGTACTAGCGCCACCTGCCACTCCTCCTACAATTATATATCTCATAGTTTATCTTTTAATGCTATTGCAAAGAGAAACCAATTAGAAGTGGAATATTGTAACAATTGTCACCCTAAGAAAATGATATTTCGATTGCTTGATAAAAAAAATGATCCGGCCGAAAGTTACTTTCTGCCGGATCGTCTGAGCCAATTAATTTAATCCAGACATTTCGTAAACAGTTCCGTTCTGATTAATCTGGAGAATAATTTTTTTACCCGCTTTGTTCAAAGACAAATAGTAATTAAGTTCCTGGTCTGCATTTTCAATTACGATGCACTCTTCTAAAGAATAGTTTGGATAAGCATAACTATTTGCTAATGTTTTTAATGCCGCCTTGGGCAACTTATCAAAATCGAAAGATTTACTAATCGCTAAGAATTCACCGTCAGGAGTATAGAAAAATTCAATCTTTTCTGCATTAACACCCACCATTGCTTTTTGAAAATTTGGAGTATATTTCCAATTCACATTATTGACTGCATTCAATTCTTTAAATGAACGAACATTTTCAGGTGAATCGGCAGCAAATGAACTGGTACTGATTAAGATGGTTACTAATGCGGCAAAGAATAATTTTTTCATGGTATTTGTTTTAATGTTTTTCGTTTTTGTTTTTTTAAAAATTTGATAAACCAAAATTAGCTGCATTAAAAAGTTGGGAGAGGCAATTATGACTGGCAACAGTTTATCAATAAAAAGTGGGATAAGCGGTGTTAATGGCCAGGTTAATAAAAGTTAATAGTTCCCTGAAAGGCAAGTATAGCAATGAATAGAACGGAATTCATAATGCTTTCACAAAAAGCGTAAACAAAGTACTATTTTTTTGCATTGGCAAGAAAATCAGTGGAAGAGCTGTTTTTTTCGGCAAAAAAAGTGAAAAGTGAAGAGTAAAAACAAAAAAGCTGCTGAGATTTCAGCAGCTTTTCTTAATTATTGAGAGAGATTAAATGAATTTTAAGACCGCTACACCCATTGCATCGGTTCCTAAAATGTTTTCTGGTTTTGTATTTGCATCAGCAATATCTACTGTTCTAAAACCTTGTTTTAAAACTTGATCCACTGCACTAATTACTAGATCCGATTCTGCTTTCATACCAAATGAAATATCTAATAACAAAGCAGCAGAAAGAATAGAAGCTAAAGGATTAGCAATCCCCTTTCCGGTAATATCATGAGCAGAACCATGGATAGGCTCATAAACGCCTGTACCATCACCAATAGACGCTGATGCTAACATTCCCATAGATCCAGCAATTTGTGAAGCTTCATCAGTAAGAATATCACCAAATAAATTAGCGGTTACTACCACATCAAAACGACAAGGATTTTTAATCAACATCATCGCAGTGGAATCGACAAATTGGTGTTCTACTTCAACATCAGGATATTCCAAAGCTAATTTCTGTATCACTTCTCTCCACAATCTGCTTGTTTCTAAAACATTCGCTTTATCTACCGAACATAGTTTCTTTTTCCGGGTCCTTGCAGCTTCAAAAGCTTTTCTGCCAATACGTTCTACTTCATACCGGCTATATTCTGCCACATCAAAAGCAGTATCACCATCATTCTTGCGTCCTTTTTCTCCGAAATAAATATCTCCAGTTAATTCTCTGAAAAATAAAATATCAGCGCCTTTTAAAATTTCGGGTTTAATACTAGACGCGCTTAATAATTCATCAAATAATTTAATAGGACGAAGATTAGCATACAAACCTAATTCTTTACGCATTTTTAATAAGCCTTGTTCTGGCCTTACTTTTGCGGAAGGATCATTATCATATTTAGGATGACCAACTGCTCCAAATAAAACGGCATCTGATTTGCGCATTTTTTCTAAAGACTCTGCAGGTAATGCTTCCCCAGTTGCTTCGATAGCAACGTGACCAATCAATGCCTCATCATAATTAAAAGTATGTCCAAATTTTGCTGCTATTGCATCCAAAACTTTTTTACCTACTGCTGTTACTTCTTGTCCAATACCATCTCCTGGTACAATTAATATGTTCTTAGTTGCCATAGTGTTCCAATATTTGAATAGTGAATTATTTTTAATCGATGGTGTTGAGCATTTTCTGAGTAGCTTTTATTGCCGATACGGTTTGGTCGCTATCCAGTCCACGGGTTTTAAATTCTTTCCCATTATGCATCCATGTAATAATCGTTTCGCACAATGCGTCTGATTTACCCCCAGGTGGGATACGAACAGCATAATCCGTTAATTGTGGCAATGCAATTTTCTTTGAAGCATATACTTTTTTCAATGCGTTCATAAAGGCATCGTATTGTCCATCTCCTTGTGCATTTTCTTCAAATATTTCGCTACCTATCAGAATTCTAATAGTAACAGATGGTCTTAGATTCTTAGAATGAGTTAAAACATAATTTTCAACCTGCACTTTTTCTTCGATAGTATTACTATCCAAGACATCCGAAATAATATAGGGCAAATCTGCTTGCGTAACCGTTTCTTTTCTATCGCCTAATTCAATAATCCGCTGAGTAACTTTTTTAAGATCTTCATCAGCTAATTCAATCCCTAGCTCCTTTAAATTGTTTTCAATATTAGCCTTACCACTTGTTTTACCTAAAGCATATTTACGTTGACGACCGAAACGTTCTGGCATCAAGTCGTTGAAATACAAATTATTTTTTTTATCTCCATCGGCATGTATGCCTGCAGTTTGTGTAAATACATTCTCACCAACAACCGGTTTATTCGCAGGGATTCTGAAACCAGAAAAAGTTTCTACCAGTTTACTTACAGAGTATAAAGATTTTTCATTCACTGAAGTCTTCACTTCTTTCATATTGTCGTGCAAAACCGCTACTGCACTAGCTAAGGAAGCATTACCAGCTCTTTCGCCCATTCCATTAATAGTTAAGTGCAAGCCCTTTGCACCAGCTTTTACAGCTTCCAGCACATTGGCAGTACCTAAATCATAATCATTATGTGCATGAAAATCGAAATGAATATCTGGATACTTATTTACCAGCTCAGAAACAAATTCAAATGTTTCCCTAGGAGTTAAAACACCTAATGTATCTGGCAATAAAATTCTTTCTACTGGCTGATCTTTTATAAAATCGAGATAGCTAATTACATATTCTTTGGAATGACGCATTCCATTACTCCAGTCCTCCAGGTACACATTACTTTTCAAGCCTTTTTCTTTTGCTAATTTCAGCACAGCCGCAATCTCAGCGAAATGCTGTTCAGCTGTTTTCTTGAGCTGATGTGTTAAATGATTCAATGAACCCTTTGTTAATAGGTTCATTACTTTGGCACCTGATTCCAACATCCAATTCACAGAAACATCCCCATCCACAAAAGTCAACACTTCTACTCTATCAATTAATCCATTTTCATTAGCCCAGTCAGTTATTTTTTTCACTGCCTGAAACTCTCCTTCCGAAACACGCGCAGACGCAATTTCAATTCGATCTACGTTTAAGTCGGTCAATAACAGTTTGGCAATAGTTAATTTTTCTGAAGCCGAAAAACTTACACCACTAGTTTGTTCACCATCGCGAAGCGTGGTGTCCATTATTTCTATATGTCTTTGTTGCTGTTTCAATGGTATATTTTAAACGGTTGTAAGTTAGATGCTATGAGTGGTTGCGAAAGCTTTAATTTCTGCTTTCATGGCCTGCAAATAATCAATATCATCAAATCCATTTATCAAATTATGCTTTTTATAACCATTAATATCAAATGATTCTGTAGCTCCTGTTGCATTTAATTTAATGGTTTGGGCCTCTAAGTCAATGGTGATACTGGTAGCCGGATCTGCTTCAATTGCTTTAAAAATCTGGTCTAAAAATGCATCTGAAACCTGAACAGGAAGTATGCCTATATTGATGGCATTCCCTTTAAAAATATCAGCAAAGAAACTTGATACTACGCAACGGAATCCATAATCATAAAGGGCCCAGGCTGCGTGTTCACGGCTACTTCCACTTCCAAAATTGGTTCCTCCCACTAGAATTTTTCCTGAGTAAATTGGATTGTTTAAAACAAAATCTTTTTTAGGAGTATCATCATTATTATATCTCCAATCTCGAAACAAATTATCGCCAAAATTTTTTCTTTCGGTTGCCTTTAAAAAGCGGGCAGGTATAATTTGATCCGTATCTACGTTCTCAATTGGCAATGGAACTGCAGTGCTAGTTAAGACAGTGAATTTATCGTAAGCCATTTTTATTATTTGTTAAGTTGATTAAATTTAGTTATTCCAGAATTATAATAGTTCTCTCGGATCAGTTACCACTCCTGTAACAGCTGCTGCTGCTGCAACGAATGGACTAGCCAGTAGTGTTCTACTTCCTGGACCCTGACGACCTTCAAAGTTTCTATTACTAGTACTAACTGCATATTTACCAGCTGGTATTTTATCATCGTTCATTGCTAAACAAGCGGAACAACCTGGCTGACGTAGTTGAAATCCAGCTTCCGTTAAAATATCCAAAATACCTTCTTCTTTTATTTGTGCTTCTACTATATGAGAACCGGGAACAATCCAAGCTGTAATATGATCTGCTTTTTTACGTCCCTTTACAATAGATGCAAATGCCCGGAAATCTTCAATCCTACCATTGGTACAGCTACCTATAAATACATAGTCGACTTTCTTTCCGATCATTAATTGATCTTCTTCGAAGCCCATGTACTTTAATGACTTTTCATAAGTAGCTACACCGCCTGCAAGATCAGTTGCTTTGGGTATATGTTTAGAAATACCCATTCCCATTCCAGGGTTAGTTCCATAAGTGATCATAGGTTCAATATCAGCTGCATCAAAATTGTATTCCTTATCAAAGCCAGCGCCAACATCGGTTTTCAATGTTTTCCAATAAGCCAATGCTTTATCCCAAGCTGCGTCTTTGGGTGCTTTCTCTCTTCCATTAATATAATTGAACGTGGTTTCATCTGGAGCAATCATACCTCCTCGTGCCCCCATTTCAATACTCATATTACATACCGTCATTCTACCCTCCATACTCATTTGCTCAAACACATCTCCTGCATATTCCACAAAATATCCGGTAGCGCCTGCTGTTGTTAATTGAGCGATGATATATAGAGTCACATCTTTTGGCGTAACGGCTTTACCTAATTTGCCATTCACATTGATGCGCATTTTCTTAGGCTTCGGTTGCATGATACATTGTGAAGACAAAACCATCTCCACTTCTGAAGTTCCAATACCAAATGCGATAGCGCCAAATGCACCATGAGTAGATGTGTGTGAGTCGCCACAAACAATTGTCATCCCAGGAAGTGTAATTCCATTCTCTGGTCCAACTACGTGTACAATACCGTTTTTAGGATCTCCTAAACCCCAATGCGAAATGCCATATTTAGCAGAGTTCCTTTCCAATGCCTGCAATTGGTTAGCAGATAATGGATCAGCAACTGGAAGATGTTGATTTATAGTTGGTGTATTGTGATCTGCAGTTGCAAATGTGCAGTCGGGAAACATTACATCAATGCCCCTAGTTTCTAAACCTAAAAAAGCGACAGGACTAGTTACTTCGTGTATAAAATGGCGGTCGATAAAAAATACATCCGGGCCATCTTCGATTTTACGAACCACGTGTGCATCCCACACTTTGTCGAATAGGGTACTTGGGTTATTGCTCATCTTTATGATTTTTGTATTGTAATAATGGGATTTTCTGAAACACAAATTTAAATGCTTTATTTATGACTTATTTATACTTATTTTGACAATTATTAATACCTATTAAGTATCAATGGAATTAAGACACTTACGTTATTTCCTCACATTAGCGAAAGAATTGAGCTTTACAAAGGCGTCAGAAAAGTTATTTATTGCCCAACCTCCCCTCAGCAGGCAGATCAAGGAATTAGAAAACGAGCTCGATGCCAAACTTTTCAATAGGAATAATAAAAAAGTAGAATTAACAGAAGCAGGCAAGTTTTATGTGAAAGAGATTAGTCAGTTGTTACAATCGCTCGACAGAATAAATTTAAAAGCTCAAAAGATCAGTCAGAATATAAGTGGCGAATTCCGCATTGCTTATATCAGTTCTACATTTTCTGGTGACATCACTGAACTAGTAAAATTCTTATCAGCAAAATATCCTTTTGTTAATTTCAGATTATACGAAGTTCCTACTGTGGAACAGGTGGTAGGATTAGAGCAAGGAAAGATTGATCTGGGGATAATCAGAGCTCCCTTATATTCTCCAGAAATTAATTCCAGGCTATGGTTTAGGGATAGTTTTTCATTAGTATATAATAGGAATAAAGTAAGTATAAAATCAGAAAATGAGATCAGCAGATGGAGAGACGAAACATTCGTTTTTTTCAATAAAGAATATGCCCCATTTTATTATGAAAAACTGATCGAGATCTGCGCCAAATATGGATTCACGCCGAAAATTGTGCATGAATCAAATAATATTTCATCAATCATTCAATTAGTAAAAAATGGCTTAGGGATTTCCATTGTTCCCACCAATATTGTAAAGAGTCACAACTATCCAGAACTAGGATTTTTAGAATTGAAAAAAGTGAATTTATTTACTGATATTTTATTAGCAACTCCTAAACTTAGTGATTCAGAAATTGCACAAGAGGCCATTACATTTTTATTAAAATAGTGTTCATCCATTCAAAGCTGCTTCAGCATTGGCTTTTATTAATTGCACTTCATCCGCCGAAACATTAAATACATTACCCAGATCATGAACCAGCGGGTTTTGAAAAGTTAAGGGATTTGAAATATCTATTCGTGCAGCACTATGATATTCTGATGCCTTTGTTACGGTTGCGATTTTGGTAACATTATAACTTCTCAAACCACAACCTGGCATGATAATAATTCGATCACCAGCTTGCTGCATTAATTCAGCGAGAATATCTAGAGCATCGATAGCTGCTTTTTTCCCGCCGCTTGTAAGGATTCTTTCAAAACCGGCACTTACCGCGTCTTCCAGAGACTCTTGTAAATTGGGGGAAAGATCAAATGCTTTATTTAAAGTAGCTTTCATTGGATAAGCCCATTCCACAAAACGTTTACATAAATCAACATCCAGACTTCCATCTAACTTTTGTGCACCAATCGATATCCCATCACAACCAATGCTTTTACAAAACAAAATGTCTTGATGCATACTTTCAATTTCATCAGCGCTATAAAAATAATATCCTCCTCTTGGCCGAATAATGGGATATAATTTGAAGGAAACTAATTTTCTTGCCTGAATTAAAACTCCAGGAGCAGGTGTGGTACCCCCTTCTGTAGGGTTGCCACATAATTCTATCCGCCGAGCCCCACCCTTTTCTGCGTTGATGCAACTTTCTAGATTAAACGCGCAAACTTCAATGGTAACTTCTTTTAACATCCTATTGCTTTCAGCTAAAATACAGGATTTTATACATTTCACTTTAGTGTCTTCACATTGATGTAGGGCTACCCAGCCTGAAGGCAGAGGGTAACACTTTTCATTAGACACTATTTACTTTTTAATTTTTACTTTTTACTTTTTACTTTTACTAATGGACCTTCAAGAAGCGCTATTACAAATTCTTCCTGCAGAAAAAGTTAAGACAAGACTCACGGATAGATATAGTTATGCAAGTGATGCCAGTTTTTACTATTTAGTTCCTCAAGCTATTGTGCAACCTTCTAGCTTAGCAGAAATCAAATCTCTTTTTGAATTATCTCATCAAACGAATACGCCACTCGTATTTCGAACGGGAGGTACTAGTTTATCTGGTCAATCTATTACAGATGGTATATTGGTTGACTTAAGTAGGTATTGGCAAAATGCAACTGTGATAGAAAATGGGAATGCGGTAAATGTGCAACCCGGAATTATAGGCGGACAGGTTAATCAAATGCTCAAGAAATGGGGACGTAAAATTGGGCCAGATCCTGCTTCAATTAACGCGGCTATGATAGGCGGAATTCTTTCTAATAATAGTAGTGGAATGTGCTGTGGGGTTACGGGGAATGCCTATCATACACTTCGAACTATGGCATTTATGCTTACTGATGGAAGCTATTATAACACGGCCAATAAAGCAGACTATGAAAGATTTGAGAAAGAACAGATGACCATTTTTCATGAAATTAAAAATCTTCAATCTCAATTATTAAACAATCAGGAACTTGTTACAAGAATTAGAAAAAAATACGAATTAAAAAATACGGTTGGTTATAGCATCAATGCTTTTATTGATTATAATCATCCTTTGGATATTCTGGCACATATACTCATTGGAGCAGAAGGCAGTCTGGCCTTTATTGCAGAAGCCATTCTAGAAACCTTACCAGATATGGCTTTCAAAGCCACTTCTATTCTATACTTTGAAACAGCCTTGATTGCTTGTAATGCCATAAAAGGTTTAAAAGAAACTGGTGCTGCAGCTTTAGAATTAATGGATAGAGCTGCACTTCGGTCGATTGAAAATCAAATTGGGGCACCAAAAATCATTAAAGAACTTGCCGCACAAGCCACTGGAATTTTGTGCGAATATCAGGCGAGTTCGCCAGAAGAATTGAATGAACAATTAGAATCGGCCAAATTGGTATTAGCATCTCTAACTACTATTTTACCGTATGAGTTTACACAAAACCCAGAACAACAAGCTACATTTTGGAAATTAAGAAAAGGGATGTATCCTTCTGTAGCAGCTGCAAGAGAGAAAGGATCTACCGTATTATTAGAAGATATCGCATTCCCAATTGAAGTTTTAGGAGCAGCAGTTTTAGATGTGCAGGCATTAATGATAAAATATGGATTTGAGAATGGAATCATCTTCGGACATGCCAAAGAAGGCAACTTGCATTTTGTGATCACGAAATCTTTAAATCAAGCATCCGATATAGCATCCTATGAAAATTTTGCAAAAGATTTAGCGGTGCTAGTTTTAGAAAAATACCAAGGGTCTTTAAAAGCAGAACATGGAACAGGCAGACAAATTGCTCCATTCATAGAAGACGAATGGGGTAAGGAAGCCTATTCAATTATGAAGCAATTAAAACAATTACTAGATCCTTATCAACTATTGAATCCAGGGGTAATTATCAATGACGATAAAGACTGCCATATCAAAAATTTAAAAACACTTCCTATCATAGAAGAGGAAGTTGATAAATGTATCGAGTGTGGTTATTGCGAACATAGATGCCCTAGTAACGAATTTACACTAACGCCAAGAAGAAGAATTGTAGTTCGTAGGGCATTACAAAGATTAGCAAAAGAAAATAATACTGCTAACTACCATCAGCTTTTAAAGGAATACCAATTTGATGGATTAGATACTTGTGCAGTAGACGGCCTTTGTGCCTTAGAATGCCCAGTTGATATAAATACTGGTGAATTAGTGAAAAGACTACGAAGAGAAAGTCATTCCAATCGCGCAAATACGATTGCTTTGGAAATTTCAAAGCATTTTGGCACAATAGAAACCTTGGTAAAAATTGCTTTGACAACCGGAAATCTAACGAATCGACTTTTTGGAAAAAAAGCCATGCCAAATATTACAAATTTTATCAGAAAAATTATTCCCAATTTTCCAATATGGACCAATGAAATAACAGGTCCTATCCAAAATTACAACAATGAGCCAGCAAATCCTTCTGCTGTTTTTATAAATTCATGTATCAGTAGAATGATGGGAGCTGATAAAGATTCCAGTGAATCAACAGTTGAATTGGCTATTCGTGTTTCTAAAAGAGCGGGAATTGAATTGTTGGTTCCAAAGAATCTGTCAGGCACTTGTTGTGGCCAGGTTTTTTCATCAAAAGGATTTGCCGACGCCCACCAACAAACTGTCAATGAAACCATTGAAAAATTATGGAATTGGTCAAAAGAAGGAAGCTTGCCAATTGTTCTTGATACTACCTCATGTACTAATTCCTTATTAAATAGCAGGGCTTATTTAAACAAAGAAAATCAAGTACGATTCGACAAAATACAAATACTAGATATTATAGATTTCTTGGCAGATCTCGTATTACCTACTTTAATTATTACAAAACCCAAAAACAAAATTGTTTTTCATCCAGTTTGCAGTAGTTATAAAATGAATTTATTAAGTAAGATGAAATCAATTGGAAAGGCTTGTGCCCTTCAATCAGACTTCCCCATAAATGCGGGGTGCTGCGGCATGGCAGGTGATCGTGGATTTTATTATCCCGAATTAACTGCAGCTGCCACCAGAAAGGAAGCTGAAGAAGTTTTAAGTGTTAATTATGATGGATATTATTCTTCAGGCAAAACCTGTGAAATGGCGATATCCAATACAGTTTCAAAAAATTATCGTTCAATTTTGTATTTACTAGATGAAGTAAGTGAGTAAATTATATTTTTATCGGAAAGTCTACTGATTTCTTAGTAGACTTTCCAATAATTTTTATTTGGTTAATAAACCATCCAATGTAATGGCAGTATAGTAAAGTGCTCCTATTGTAGGTCCCCCAGCATATTGAATATATCTATTATTCAAAATATTAGCACCTCCAACTTTGATAGTTGCTTTAAGTGAAGGAACACGTAAAGTAACTTGTGCATCTACCGTATTGAACGCAGGAACATCGCCATTAACCAATGGGCTTTCCCACACATAAGCATCCTGCCATTTCCACACAATATTAAATCCAAAATTTCTTAAGATTTCTCTATTACCAAATGCAAAGTTAGTTCCCCATTTAGCTGTATTAAATCCTGTTACGAAAATGTCGGTTGTGTTATTTTTCTTAATATCATTATAATTGATATTACCCGATATGCTGAAAGTTTTATAAAAATTCCAGGACAGACCTAATGCCGATCCATAGTTTGTATACTTGTTTTTGGCATTTGTAAAAACACGATAACGTGTTTGTTTACTTTTATTACTTGCAAGCATGTCTACTACTGCTGCATCAGTTCCTACCTGTATTGCATTATTTTCAGGCACAGCCACATCCACCTGTCCTAAAAATCCATCATATACATTATAATAAGCATCAAAATCAATCACTAATTTATTATTTAAAATAGAAGATTTATAACCAGCTTCTAAAGAATTAATTTTTTCAGGTCTTGTAGTTGCTAAATTAGTTACTTCTAATAATCCTCTATTTTTCAAAGCCGCTGCATTTGCTGTTGAGCCAGAAGTGACGTCTGTATTAACAGCAGCATTGAAATTATTTATGGAATTAAGTGTATAAGAATTTTCAAGATATCCTAATCCTTGATTTATAAACGATAATCCACCAACTCTTCTTACACCTCCATTATTCACAAAAGATAATGCTTCAAATAAAGAAGGGAATCTAAATCCGTTTTGAAAAGAAACACGAAAATTGTGATTTTTTGCAACTGTATAAACTGCAGCAATTCGAGGATTAATTTTCGGACTAAATTCTGGATTTCGATCATATCTAATTGAAGCAAATAATTTTAAATGATCATCAAAAAATGTTTTTGTAACCTGTGCAAAAGCACCATATTTACGATAATGTATCAGCTTCCCAAAGCTTCCATCAGGTAATGGTATATTACGATCTGCTACAGGTCTGGAAAAGTCAACAAAATTATTACCATCCGGAATTACTTCATATAAACGATAATCAAGTCCTACTAATAAGTTCACAATCTTTACTGCATTAGTCAAATCCCATTGAGCTTCAGTTTGATACATTCTGCTTTTTTGAAGCAACCATGCACCACCAGTTCTAGGTGCACCAGCAATCCCAGCATTAATATGATCCCAATTATTTATTTTAATAATGGTATCACGAAGGGCATCAAATGCTGAAGTACCCGGTTCAACTCTACCGAGGTCTGCAGCTACTCGTGCAGTTTTCATAGCAGTAGCAAGATCCTGTCCTGCGTTCAATGAGCTTTGTAATACCGACTTGAATTTTGAACCCCAAACTGAATTTGATGATTGGGTTAATTGAAGATTATCAGCTAAAGGTTTTAGGTTATAAGAGTCTCCAGTATTTTCAATTGAAACATATGATCTCACAAAAAAGTTTTTGCCTTTCAATTCTAATTTATGATTTTGTACAGATGCATTATCTAATTGAACTTTGTTACCACGTTGAAATACGCCATCCATTTTTCCGAACCTATAACCATAAGACAGCTCGGTATTAGGAGTTATTTTATAATGTAAAGCAACATCAAATTTTATATTAGCGACAATTGGTTTTACCAGATCTTTTTCTAGATATCCAGTTCTTCTTAAGATAAATGTTTTACTTCCACCCCCATAATTAACTCCATTAATAGTAACCGCATTATTACTTTCATCACCATATCGATTCCATAAATCGGCAGCTGGATTATTTGATCCATTTAGTGCGGGATATGCTGGATTAGCTGTATTTAAATTATTGGGGTTCTGATCATTTTGGGTATTAGACGACCAATCAGTACCTCGCATAAATCCAAAATTCAATTTGAGAGCAAACTTTTTATTAAAAGCTTGGGCATACCGAAAAGCAGTTTCAGTTAACATACTTGGCGCATGATCTATTCCATCTATATGGTTTACACCAACACGCTGAAAAACACTTAATCCTTGATTCGTAAATGGATTTTTTGATATCAAATTGGCCATCCCATTAATGGCATTCATTCCATATAAAGCAGAGGCTGCACCTGGAGTAATTTCTACACTTTGTATATCGAGTTCTGTAGGTCCGATTGCATTACCTAATGGCACACCTAGTGTAGCAGCTTGCATATCAACCCCATCAACCAATTGCATGAATCGGAAATTATTCGGTATATTAAATCCCCTTGCATTCGGAATTTTAAAGGTAAGAGATGAAGTTGTTAGTTGAATGCCTTTTACATTTCCTAATGCATCATAAAATGAGGCAGCTGGAGTTTCTTTCAATGCTTTGAGATCAAGCTTTTCAATACTTACAGGAGATCGCATTAATTTCTCTGAAGTTCTACTTGCAGTAACAACCACTTCATTAGCAATATAGGTTTGTGTAGTTAATTGAATAGCTAATTTATCAGTTGTTGATTTTACTTCAATTTCTTGATCAGTGAATCCTAAAGAGGAAATAACAATTCTGAAGGGTAGCTTTTGATTAATCACTAAAGAAAACTTTCCGCTTGAATCAGAAACTGTTCCAAGCTTTGTTCCTTTTATGGAAATACTTGCAGAGGGAATGCCATCATGATTTTCGCCCACTACTTTGCCACTCAATAAAAGAGTTCCATTTAATTGGGCTTGAATTAAAAATGGTGCTACCAAAAAAAGAAGGGAAATTATTTTTTTCATTATAACTATTAATTGTGGGGTTAGGGTAAAATTTTATTTATACCCAATTAGATATCAGTTTTAATTTTAAATTGTAATGGGAAGAAAAGGGAATAAATCCCTTATTAACAAGAATGCTTCAACATCGAAACTTCAAATTCTCAATCATAATTATATTTTACTCTACTATTTTAGTAGACTTAATAAATGCAATAATATTTCAATCTTTACAAAGATATTACATTTCCTACTATTTTAGTAGACTTTAAATAATTTATAGATTTTTTAATCGTATTCCACCCATTCTTTTCTCACCGCGAAATCTCCAAAGGTTTCATCATCCATTTTTTCTTTAGAATAGATGTGAAATAATTTATCGAGTGTGTGGAGAATTTGTGATTCATCTAAACTTTCACGATATATTTTATTAAGTCTTTCCCCTTGCCTATCACCGCCCAGGTGCAAGTTATATTTACCAGTAGCTGTTCCAACAAAACCAATTTCTGCTACATATGGTCTGGCACATCCATTCGGGCAACCTGTCATGCGCATCACTATGCCATCTTCCTCTAATCCATGCTTCAATAAAATGGGCTCCAACTTAGTAATTAAATCAGGGAAATATCTTTGTGCCTCCGCTAATGCCAACGGACAGGTAGGCAACGCCACACAAGCCATACTATTTTTTCGAATTGCAGAACTGGTTTCTGTATGATTAATAATTCCAAAACGATCTAGTATTTCATGAATCAGTTTTTTATCATCTGCTGTGATATCACTTAATATTAAATTCTGTGAACAGGTAAATCTAAAATTTGCTTTCCCTGTTTTTGCAACTTCCAACAATGCTGTTTTCAAAGGCAAATCAACTGTATCAAGTATTCTTCCATTTTCAACTAAAACGGTATAGAACCATTTACCTGCCTCATTTTCTTTCCAACCAAAATGATCAACTCTTTGAGTCATTTTTACATCGCGTTCTTTTCCAAGTTTAAATCCAATTCTTCTTTCTAATTCTGCTTTAAACCATGGCACGCCCAATTTATCAACGGTATATTTTAGACGAGATAATTTACGGTCAGAACGGTTGCCATAATCCCTTTGAATAGTTAGTATTTCGTAAATAGCCGACATTATTTTTTCTTCACTATCCGAAAACCCAATTACGGTAGCTAAACGAGCATAAGTTTCAGGATTGCCATGTGTGGTAGCTAATCCACCACCAATCGCAATATTAAATCCAAGCAACTTATTATCTTCAATCACCGCTATCAAACCTAAATCATTGGCATATACGTCTACATCATTATTAGGAGGAATGGCAATAGCAATTTTAAATTTCCTTGGTAAGTATCGATCTTGATATAAAGGATCTTCTTCCTCTTTTTTATCTATCAACTTTTCTTCATCCAGCCAAATTTCATAATAAGCTCTCGTTTTGGGCAAAAGCAATTCACTGATCTTATCTGCATACGCAAATATTTGTTCATGAATTGGCGACTCTCCAGGATGTGAACTACAAAGTACATTGCGATTAATATCACCACAAGTTGCAATTGAATTCAATTTAACTACATTAAAAGCTTGTATAGTTGGTTTAATATGCGACTTAATCAGACCATGTAATT
>CAIJZG010000157.1 GCA_903825065.1 uncultured Bacteroidota bacterium | reverse complement strand
TTGTGAATCTGCTTTATATCGAACTGCTAAATGGATCGATGAAGCAGAACATTCTCTAAAAGCCGAAGGCAAGACCTTTGCAGAATCATTATTAGGCGCAGCTGAAGAATTTGCCATTGAGTGTGCGATGCTAAAAGTTTATGGAAGTGAAACGCTTGATTTTGTGGTGGATGAAGGAGTTCAAATACACGGAGGTAATGGATTTAGCGATGAATATCAGATTTCAAGAGCTTACCGCGATAGCAGAATTAACAGGATTTATGAAGGCACCAATGAAATCAATCGATTGTTAACAGTAGATATGGTGTTGAAACGTGCGATGAAGGGGAAACTCGATCTTATGGGACCGGCAATGGCTGTTCAGAAAGAACTCATGAGTATCCCAGATTTCAATAGCGATGAGGATGGCTTATTTGTAAAAGAGCGTAAATATATCGCAAACTTCAAAAAAGCCATTCTAATGGTTGCAGGTGCTGCAGTTCAGAAACTCATGATGACCTTAGATAAGGAACAAGAGGTACTTATGAATATTGCCGATATGAGCATTGATGTATTTAATGCAGAAAGTGCTTTATTGAGGGTCATGAAGCTTACAGCAACAAAGGGAGAAGTTGAAACCACGGTTCAAGCAGATATTATGAGAACCTATGTCTACGACGCCGCAGATAGGATCAATAAGGCAGGAAAAGACGCTCTAAACAGCTTTGCAGAGGGCGACGAGCTCAGAATGATGCACATTGGTTTAAAAAGGTTCACTAAAGTAGAACCTTTTAATAGCAAAGATGCCCGCAGAAGAATAGCCGACAAGATGATCGCAAATAAAGGGTATAAATTCTAAATAAAATTTGGAGAGTATCCGAAAATTACTCTAAATTTAACAAATCGATAATCTTACGATTGCTTGCTCAGATAAGGCCTTAGTATCAAAAATACTAAGGTCTTTTCTTTTTCAGATAAACTCCAATATTCATTGACATTACTGTTTATTTTCTAGTTATTTCATGTCGGAATTTTTTATCTTCAATCTATGAGAGGAATTTTACTAGTCACTTTTTTGTTTATCCATATTTTTATTTTTGCTCAAAAAAATGAAACAAATTATTGGATAGGTAAATCAACTGGAAAATTGCCTGCACTTTTATATGGTACGGGAGATGATAGACTTGGAGGAACTAAATTGGGATATATTGACAGCAATATTCTTTTAAGGGTAATTGATTCTGCTAAAGAACTATATACCATTCAACTTTCTAAATTTCATAGCGCCTTTATTGAGAAATCCTATATCAGGCATGATTCTGTTTTTTCAACTAAACCTTTTCATTTAACCGGCTCTTTTTTAGTGAAAGGCGATTCTTTATATGATTATGTAAGTATGCATATGGACGAACATCTTCCGTATAAATCCTGGATGGAAGTTGAGCCTTCGAAGATCTTGGTTGATATATATGGGGTTCAAACCAATACTAACTGGATCACACAATTGCAATCAGTAAAAGAAATCAAAAACGTATATTATAATCAGGTAGAAGATGATGTGGTACGGGTAACTATCGAGCTGAAACATGCACAGCATTGGGGTTATAGTCTATCTTATGTGGGTAATAATTTGGTGCTTCGTGTAAAAAGGCAGCCAGCTATTTTGGATTTAAAGAAGATGGTAATTGCTATCGATGCGGGTCATGGCGGTAATAATTCTGGAACAGATGGGATTAAAAGAAAAACAAGCGAAAAAGAATACACTTTACTTTATGCAAAATCGTTAGAAAAAAATTTGAAAAAATTGGGTGTGAAAAAAGTAATCATGACTAGAACAACTGATACTAGTTTTGATAACAAAGACCGAATCTTATTTCTTCAACAACAGAATCCTGACTTTTTAATTAGCCTTCATTTTAACTCATCTGAAAATGAATCTGTTTCTGGTGTTAGTACTTATTATAAACATATTGGTTTTCGCCCCTTGTCTCAAGCCATTTTAAAAAGAATGTTGGAATTAAAAATCAATGAATTCGGAAATGTTGGAAACTTCAACTTCACCTTAAATCAACCAACTGATTTTCCCAATGTACTTTTAGAGATTGCTTTTCTTAGTAATGTTGATGATGAAAAGAAAGTTATCGATACAAAATTCAGACAAGACGTTTCTCTTAAAATCATTCTTGGTATTCAAGATTGGTTTAAACTTAACAAGTAAATAGTTGTTGATTCAATATTCTTCTTATTCAAATTAAAATCATGAACATCTCTAAGTATTCTTTCATATACCTGATATTATTGGCTTTTATGGCTTGTAACATTCATGAAAAACAAGTCTCTGAGGATATTCTAACCAAAAACATTGACAGTTCGGTTAGTCCGGGTGCCGATTTTTTTCTTTTTGCAAATGGGAAATGGATTAAAAATAACCCAATTCCAGCTTCGGAAAGTAGCTGGGGAGTAGGACATTTAGTACAGAATGATATTTATTTACGATTAAAAACTATCAATGAAAAAGCAGCACTTGAAAAAGCAACCCTGGGATCAGTATCTCAAAAAGTTGGTGACTTTTGGGTAACTGCAATGGATTCTATTTTAGCTGATAAACAAGGGTTGCTTCCACTTACTCCTTATTTACAAAGTATTCAATCCATTGCCAGTATAGATCAATTAGTCTCTATGGCTTCTCTGATGCATAAACAAGGGAGTGATGTGTTTTTTGATGCAGGTGTTGGTCAGGACGAAAAAAATAGCGAGAAAAATATGTACCATATTTTTCAAGGTGGTTTGGGTATGCCCAACAGAGATTATTATTTTAATACTGATGCGAAAACTTTGGCTGTTCGTAAAGCCTATCTACAATATTTGTTTATAACCTTTAAACAATTAGGAGAGGATAGTATTAACGCTACTCTATTTTCTAAAAATGTGTTCGATCTGGAAACCAAACTAGCCAAGGCTTCTCGAAAATTAGGGGAATTACGCGATCCCTATAAAAATTATAATAAAATAGATCTTATTGGGTTACAAAAAACTAGTCCTGTTTTTTTATGGAGTAATTATTTCAAACAGATTGGATTAGAAAAACTTGATTCTGTAATTGTTGGTCAGCCCGAATTTTTAACTGCATTGAGCACTGAATTAAATGCTACTCCAATTGCTATTTGGAAGAATTATTTACGCTTTCATTTAGTAAAAAGCAATGCTAATTTTCTCGACAATAAAAGTTTCATGAATTCATTTACTTACTCTCAAACACTTAGAGGAGTGAGTGAACCTAAGCCTAGATGGAAAAGAGTTTTGGACGCCGAGGAATCAGCAATGGGGGAAGCTTTGGGTCAATTATTTGTAAAAGAATATTTTAATGAGCAGGCAAAAGCCAGGTATTCAAAGTTAGTAGAAGATATTCGCGAAGCTTATAAAGAAAGAATTGCAAAGTTGAGTTGGATGTCGGATAGCACGAAACAAAAAGCTTATTTGAAGTTATCAAAAATTACCAAGAAAGTTGGTTACCCGGATAAGTGGCGCGACTTTAGTTCTCTTAAAATTGATAGAAGTTCTTATGCAACTAATATGATTCGCGCTAGAGAATGGTGGTACAACGACAATATCGCTAAATATGGTAAACCTGTTGATAGAACATTGTGGGATATGTCACCGCAAACTTACAATGCTTATTATAATCCTAGTAATAATGAAATTGTATTACCAGCTGGAATATTTGCAGTACCAGGAATGAAAGACGCCGATTTAGATGATGCATTTGTATATGGTTATGCAGGTGCTTCCACAATTGGACATGAGATGACGCATGGTTTTGACGATCAGGGACGCCAGTTTGATGCTGCTGGAAATCTTAAAAATTGGTGGCAGGATTCTGATGGAAAACAGTTTAAGGAAAGAGCAGCCAAAATTATTAATCAGTTCAATGAGTTTATTCCTGTAGATAGTTTGCATGTGAATGGGGATGCCACACAAGGCGAAAATATTGCGGATTTAGGTGGGCTTTTATTAGGACTTGATGCTTTGAAAAAAACAGAAACCTTTAAAAAAGGAGGAAAAATAAATGGATATACTCCCTTACAGCGCTACTTTCTAGGGTATACTTACGGTTGGTTAGATGTGAGCAGAAAAGAACTATTAGCAAATCAGGTACGTGTGGATGTACACGCTCCTTCAAAAGAGCGTGTAAATGGACCATTTGTAAATATCCCTGAATTCTATGAAGCATTTGGCATTAAGCCAACAGATAAAATGTTTAGAGCAGATAGTTTAAGGGTAAAAATCTGGTAAGCTTAGTGTTTAATAAATCGTTCAAAAAATTCCATGGTTCTGAGCATTTGGTCAATCCGTTGACGGTTGTTTCCAGAACGGGTTAGCTCGTGTGTACCACCGGGATGGCGAACATATTCTACTGTTCTCCCTAGAATCTTAAGACTTCTGTATAACATTTCACCTTCAATAACTCCGGTTCTAAGGTCGTTTTCACCATGGAAAATAATATAGGGTGTATGTATATCGGCTACATAAGTAATAGGAGATTCTCTTTCCAAAATTGTTTTAGTGGCAGTTTCCCAAGGATATCCCCCAAAATAATTAGGCACTAATCTCCAGGCGTTGCCTTCACCAAAAAATGTAGAAAGATCGTAAACACCACGTTGTGAGCAAGCTGCTTTAAAGCGTTGATCATGTCCTACAATCCAGGCAACTAAATAACCTGCATACGATCCTCCGGTAACGGCTAATCTTGAAGTATCTATAAATCCAAGCTCCACAGATTTGTCCAGATAAGTAAGTACATCATAAGTAGGCCCCTTACCCCAATCATTAATATTTGCTCTCAAAAAGCTAGCACCATATCCGCCAGAACCTCTGGGATTGCCATATACAACTGCATAACCCTTACTCGCATAATACTGAAACTCGTGCCACATTGATGCTTCACCGGGTCCCCACATCGCCGAGGGGCCACCATGAATATCTAAAATTGCAGGATATTTTTTTCCTGCTTCAAAATTGATGGGCTTCATTACCCAATATTCTACAGTCAAACCTTTCTCATTAACAAAGCTCATTTTTTCGGGAAAACTTAATTGCTTGTTTGCTAACCAGCCTGTGTTGAAATTGCTAATACGATTTGATTTCTTCAAAGAAGCATCAGAAAGAAATAATTCAGATGGATTGGAAACTTCAGTCTTCACAAACAGCAATCGATTTTTATTTAAATCGAAAGAGAGTATGCCAGCATTAAAATCAGATAAGGCTTCCACTTTTTTACTGCTGATATTGATGCGATAAAGTGGTTGTCCTCCGTTTGATTGTGCCGTGAAATAAATCCATTGTTCATCGGCAGTCCAGATCAGTCCGCCTTTATTTCGATCGAAAGGTAAAACTTGAATATCTTTTTCAGATCCATTTAGAGGAATGATGGCCAATTGAGGGACATCTACAAATGAAGTATTGCCAAATTGAAAGGCTAACCATTTTCCTGATGGGGATATTTTTGCACTGCTGTATTGCATTCCCTTAGCCCCTAGTATTTTTTGCAGATTGGCGCCCTTTATATCAGATAGGTAGATCTCAGATTCTAAAGCCCGGTCGGGGTGTTGCAGAGAATCTCTATTCCCAGTGATAATCAATTGTGTACCATCTGGAGTGAAATCTACAGCAGAATATCTGTAGAATCCATGTGTAACGGAAATAATTTGATTGCCATTAGTGATGGGGGCTATGAAAAAATGGTTGAAAGAAATATCTGATGTAGTGGTGCTTTCTTCTTGAAAATTCAATTTGTTGATCACTTTGGCCTTCTTATCTATTGCATTGTTTTCGAGATAGGCCCTTACTTCATCGAGGTTTCCGTCTGGATCTGGTTTAGCATTATTGGGTAAGAATTGTTGGTTTTGATTAAATCCTGGTTTTTCGAAAGGCCATTTTGGAATTTCTTTTCCCGGGTTAAGGAGGGTATCCTTCATAAGTTCTCTCAAAGAAATAGAGGCAGCAAATAAAATTTGTTTACCATCAGGACTCCATTTAGGACTGGTAGCTCCATATTTAAATTTAGTGAACTGTATAGGTTCACCACCAGAAAGCGACATTAAAAAAATCTGTGGTTTAGCATCAACCACTCTTACAAAAGCCAGTTGTGTACCATCTGGGCTCCAAGCGGGTTGAGAGGCATTGTCTTTAAAAGTATAAGCTTTCGGTGCTGATTCCCCATCAGTATTTACCAGATATAATTGATTCAAGTATTTAGATTCCCATTTATTATCAGCCTCAGGTTCAATACTATTTACAACAAAAGCCGCCTGTTTGCCATCAGGGCTGATGGTAACTGCACTTAACTGTTTGATTTTCAGCATATCAGTTACTTTAATAGGCTCCTTGCCTGTTTGAGCAAATGACTGTTGAAAGCTGAATAGAAGGATTACTAAATAAATATTTTTCATGTTCTTTATTTGAGGGATTAAAGTACAAATAAATGGTTAAGACTAAGCTTCTGTTTGTACTTTTATAATCAAAATTTAAACAATGAGCGAATTAGTCAACGAGTTCAATGATTATCGTGTAAAGATGAATGAAGTGATACTGGATAAGAATAATCTAGTCATGAAGAGACTTTGGAATTTAGACACCAATACATACGATGCAGGTGCTTTGGATAAAAAGACAAAAGAGATGTTAGGATTGGTTTCTAGCATGGTATTACGTTGTGATGATTGTATTAAATACCATTTGGGAAAGTGTTTTGAACTTGGGGTAAATACCGAGGAGTTGTATGAAATATTTGCTGTTGCAAATATTGTTGGAGGCACCATTGTGATTCCCCATACAAGAAGAGCTGCTGAATTTTGGGAAGAGCTTTTGAAAGGATAAGCCAAAAATTAAAGTTAAGATGCATTATTTAGCGGGTTGCTACTCTATAATATCGTAACTTTAGCGGCAATATTTTGATTCAATTCTTTTGTCTTTATATAAAATCTATCAAATGAGTGAAACTGCAACAGCGGCGCCTGTTTTGACCGCTAAAGATTTTGCAACTGATCAGGAAGTACGTTGGTGTCCTGGATGTGGTGATTATTCCATTCTGGCTCAAGTTCAAAAAGTAATGCCAACAATTGGTGTTGCGAAAGAAAATATTGCCATCATCAGTGGTATTGGATGTAGTAGTCGTTTTCCCTATTATATGAATACATTCGGGATGCATTCTATTCACGGACGAGCTACTGCTATCGCTAGTGGTTTAAAAGCAAGCCGCCCTGAATTAAGTGTTTGGATTGTTTCTGGAGATGGTGATAGCATGAGTATTGGTGGTAATCACACCATTCACATGTTACGCAGAAATCTGGATGTAAATTTATTGGTGTTCAATAATCAGATTTATGGTTTAACCAAAGGTCAGTATTCACCAACATCTGAACAACATAAGGTTACAAAGTCAAGCCCGTTTGGAAGCATCGATCATCCATTTAATCCATTAGCATTAGCACTTGGTGCAGATGCTACTTTTATTGGAAGAAGTATGGATCGTGATCCCAAGCATTTACAATATATGTTAACCCGTGCGAATCAGCACAAGGGTTCTTCTTTCTTAGAGATCTATCAGAATTGTAACATCTTCAATGATGGAGCGTATGAAATCTTTACTGAAAAATCAACCAAAGCTGAACAAGGTTTGTATTTGGAGCATGGTAAACCATTGGTTTTTGGAGCCAATCAACAATATGGTATTAAAATAGAAGGAATGAAACCGGTAGTGGTGGATCTTGATGGCACTATTAGCTTAGATGATTTATGGATTCATGATGAACATGATTTTTATAAAGCACAAGCTTTGGTAAGAATGTTTGATGATCCGAATAAATCGGGCAAACATTTTCCTCGTCCATTCGGTGTGTTTTATCAAACTGATAGAGCCTGTTATGAAGATGATATGGCAATGCAAATCGAAGAAACCATTGCTAGTAAAGGCAAAGGCGATTTAGATAAATTAATCCGTGGTAAAGAAGTTTGGGAAATAGTTTAATTTAAAAAATTAATAGTGAAAGCCCCATTTCAAATTTAATGAATGGGGCTTTTCTTTATTCAAACTGTAAATTCTCAAATACTTACTATGTCATTTCTGATGGCATACAATACCAAACCAATACGCGTTTGCACATTTAATTTTTGAAACAGTGCATCCCGGTAGCCATCGATTGTTCTAGGGCTTAGAAACATAGTATCTGCAATTTGTTTGTACGACATATCACTACAAACACGCTTTAAAAATTCCGACTCTCTTTCTGTTAATTCAGCTTTCCTTTTAAATGATTCTTGGTCTTCTTCAAATTGATTATTCATACAATGGATGATATTAGAACACATGAGTTCGTTCAGGTAAATTCCTTTTACAACTAAGCTGTCTAAAGCAGTTCTTAATTCTTGGGGCTCACTATCTTTAAGGATATAACCTTTCGCCCCATTTTTCAGCATTTTAATGATAGATCTTTCTTCATTTAACATACTGAGTGCTAAAACTTTAATTCCAGGATAATGTGTAAATAACCACCTAGCAGTTTCGTAGCCATTCATTTCAGGCATACTAATATCTAATAACACAATGCCGGGTAAATTATTCGGATTAAGACTATTCACAAACTCCTTACCATTGTTAGCTTCTGAAATGATTTTGTATTCAGAGAATGAATTGATGATGATAGACAACCCTCTTCTAAAAAGAATATGGTCATCTACGATAGCAATTTTAGTCATAGCGTTAATTTTCTAAAAATAGCAACAGAGATATCTGTCCCGGGGAAACTGATAAATAAGCTGCTAAAATCGCATAGCGAATTTCTAACAAGTATTTTAAAAAAGCCATGATTTTTTAACTGAATTAATAGGGTGAAAACACCGAAAAAATTCCGTGTTTTCTACGTTGGTTTATAATTTGTACGCCCCTACTTTTACCATGGATAAACTGCAGTTGGCTATTACCAATACACCTTTCTAGGTAAACAGTTTCATTGGGGGTTACAAACCAAAAAGAGGTGGCTTTTTGCCACCTCTTTTTATTTTAATTGGCATAATAGGTTTGATATACTTTAACTTTGTTATGTTAGATTCATTCTCTTATGCTATTGCAAGTACACCCTGATAATCCCAACCCCAGATATCTGAAAATGATCATTGATTGTTTATTGTCAGGTGGGGTAATTATTTATCCTACAGATACCATTTATGGTTTGGGATGCGATATTTTTCAACAAAAAGCGATTGCTCGAATTGCACTTATTAAGCAAGTTGATCCTGCTAAAGCACAATTAAGTTTTATATGTAACGACCTTAGCGATTTAAGTAAATACACTAAAAGTATTGGCACTCCACTTTATCGGTTATTAAAAAATTATTTACCTGGTCCTTACACTTTTATATTACCTGCAAGCAAAGAAGTACCCAAAATTTTGCAAAGTAAAAAAAGTACGATTGGACTGAGGATTCCAGATAACAATATCGCAAGAACGATTGTACAACAATTGGGTCATCCAATTTTATCTGCTTCTTTGCCAGGAGAAATGGTAGAAGAGTATACAGATCCAGATCTGATTTATGAAAATTTCAAGAATTTAGTGGATATAGTTATTGATGGTGGTATTGGTGGAATGATACCTTCCACTATTATTGATTGTACCAAAGAATCTTATGAATTAATTCGTGAAGGGGCAGGTGTCTGGGAAGAATAGTCTATTTTTTAACTTACATGATAGATAATATTGATGTGGTTATTTAAATTTCTTAATAAGAAGCAGTTTAATATTAATTTAAAAAGAATATACAATGGTTTTACAAAATAATAGACCCATTTCACAAAATGAATATTTGAAAATCAAAACATTCCCTATAAATTTGATATAGTTTCAATAACCGGGGGGGAATTGAAATACTAAAGCCTTGCAATTGCAGGGCTTTATTTATTTGGAGATTTATTTAAATTAAATAAATCAGGAGGAACTGGTAAAATCGAGAAACTTTTTCGATGGTATTTACATAAACCTATTTCAGCAATGGCATTTCTATGATCTAGTGTGCCATATCCTTTATTACTAATCCAATTATAAGCGGGGAATTTTTTATGAAGTTTTTTCATTAGTTCATCCCGATGCGTTTTTGCCAAAATGCTGGCTGCAGCTATACTAGCATACTTACCATCCCCTTTAATTACACATTGATGAGGGATCTTCTGATAGCTTTGAAATCGATTCCCATCAATTAATAAAAAATCAGGTTTAATTTTTAGTTGTTGAATGGCCAAATGCATTGCTTTAATAGAAGCTTTTAAAATATTGATTCGATCTATTTCATCATGCTCTACTCTGGCAACTGCCCAAGCTAATGCACTATTTTCAATCACTTCTTTTAAGATGAGTCTGTTCTTTTCCGATACTTTTTTACTGTCGTTCAAAAGCGGGTGATAGAAGTCTTTCCGAAGAATAACCGCAGCTGCAAAAACAGGTCCGGCATAACAACCCCTGCCAGCTTCATCACAGCCTGCTTCAATAAGATGATTGTTCTGGTATGCCAATAACATGTAGTTAAAATTCCCGAAATTTTGGAATAGTATCAAATTCATTTTGCAAATGCTATCATAGAAAAAATATAGAACTAACTTTGCTCTCTTTGAAAATGTATTTTATGCATAAAATTGATAGGTCTTCAAAATTAGTGGCAACCTGGCTCTTGATCGGAGTAGGGATGACGGTGATACAAATCGCACTTGGAGGAATTACTCGTTTAACTGGTAGTGGTTTGTCGATTACTCAATGGGATGTAGTTACTGGTGCCCTGCCTCCACTCAATGAGCAGCAGTGGGTTTTAGAATTTAATAAATATCGTCAAACTCCACAGTTTCAATATTTAAATTTTGAATTCACGGTTTCTGATTTCAAATTTATTTTTTTCTGGGAATGGTTTCATCGCTTATGGGCAAGAACTATTGGTTTAGTGTTTGCAGCTGGCTTTATTTATTTCTTAATTAAGAGACATTTTAAAAAAGAAATGGTACAACCTTTATTATTCTTATTTGCTTTGGGTGCTCTTCAGGGTGTAATAGGATGGGTAATGGTTGCTAGTGGGTTAACGGGTGATGCAGTTTATGTAAAACCAACCCGATTGGCGTTACACTTTATTTTTGCATTGGGATTGTTGTCTTATACTTATTGGTTTGCTTTAAGTTTATTGGTAAAACCTCAGCAAATGATCATTAACTCTAGCATACGTAAATGGAATCTTGTATTAATTGCATTGTTAATACTCCAATTATTATATGGCGCATTAATGGCAGGACACAAAGCGGCAAATATTGCTGCAACCTGGCCAACTATAAATGGAGCTTGGATCCCAGAACATTTATTTAATTATAATAGTTTTTTGATTAATGCCATTGACAATAAAATATGGGTTCATTTTGTACATCGTGGTCTGGCCTATCTTTTATTGGTAATGATCTCTTTATGGTCTTTAAAGTTGTACAAAACTAAAGGTGGCGTGCTTTTCAATTATCTACGTACAATGCCTATTGCTATTATTCTTATACAGGTTTTATTAGGCATCTTAACAGTGTTGTCGAGTGCTCATATCATTGCCGGAACTTGGGGAATGTTCGAATGGATGGCGGAATTGCATCAATTAGTAGGAATGTTATTACTGTTAGTTTTAGTAACTATGTTATTTGTTATTCGTCCTCAGCATAGGTAAATTCATCAATGCTATTAGGGTTGTATTAAATTAAAACAACTAGGAATAATTTCGATATTAAATTCTGCTGCAGTTTCTTTTGGTTCGCCATCTATATGAAAAGGAGCGTGCTTATTATTTTTTATGGTTAACCCCTTTGTTTGAAAATACAAGATATTATTAGTACTTAGGTTTTCTACCAGTTCAGTTAATTTATTATTACCTCTAATTTGTTTTAAAACTGCAAATGGCATTTTTGCTTTATTCATTTTTTGAACAACTACTATGTCTAATAAACCGTCATTTAAACTGGCTTGAGGAGCGATGGTAACATTATTTCCAAATTGATTGCTGTTTGCAATACTAATAAAATAAGCATCTGTGAAAAATGAAAAATTTTCCAAAACAACTTCAAATTGATAGGGGTGAGCTTTAAAATAATTGATAAGACTTTGTTGGGTATATGTCATCAATCCTCTCGAAGCTTTGTTTGAAAAATCATGTGCTACTTGTGCATCAAACCCAATTCCACTAAGCATACAAGAAAATTGATGATTGATCAGAAACGCATCGATTGGTTTCGATTCTCCTTTAATAATTAGTTGAATGGCATCAATAGGTTTTTTTGGAATACCTGCAGCCAGAGCCAAACCATTACCTGATCCAACAGGTATGATGCCGAATTGAACTTTAGTATCACGCAATGCATTGACTACTTGATTAACGGTGCCGTCGCCACCAATCATTACAATGTCTGTGATTTCATCGGTCTCAATCTTATCTTTTATTTCATCATAATCACCAGAAACATTTGTGAAAATAAACTCAAATGGAATTTCCTTTGCCTGCATTTCTGTATGCACCAGTCGGAGAATTTCATCTTTTTTGGTATTGCCTGAAATAGGGTTGACTAAAAAGTTGATCTTTCTCTTCATAAAATCTATATCAAATATTTTTTTGGAGTTAGGTGATTACCATTTAAGTAATGCAGAAGCCCAGGTAAATCCACTTCCAAATGCAGCTAAGCAAACTAAATCACCTTCTTTAATTTTTCCATTCTGCCAAGCTTCACACAATGCAATTGGTACCGATGCTGCAGTAGTGTTACCATATCTCATGATATTATTGTATACCTGATCATCGCGAAGTTTAAGTTTCTGTTGTACAAACTGACTAATGCGAAGATTTGCTTGGTGCGGTATGAGTATATTAAGATCTTCAGTGGTATAACCATTTTTAGTAAGTGCTTCAACAATTACTTCCGGGAATTTCACAATTGCTTTTTTAAATACAGTGGGTCCGTCCATGAATGGAAATAATTGAGCGTTATCAATCATTTGATGACTCATAAACATTTCTCCAATTTCAGCCTCATCGAAATCTGCTACTGGCGTTTCCACCCAATGGTTTGCATGTGACCCAGGATTATACTGTGCTAATATTTCTGCACTCGCGCCATCGCTATGTAAGTGAGTACTTAAAATTCCTTGATTATTTTTTTCAGTCGGCTGCAAAACAACAGCACCTGCACCATCGCCAAAAATAACTGAAACATTTCTGCCTCTTGTACTAAAATCTAATCCCATACTATGCTTTTCAGCACCTATTACTAATATGTTTTTATACATACCAGTTTTAATAAACTGATCGGCCACACTAATGGCATATAGAAAGCCGCTGCATTGGTTGCGAATATCCAATGCACCCACTTCTTTCATATTCATTGCTCTTTGAACTAGCACACCACAACCAGGAAAATAATAATCTGGAGATAGTGTTGCAAAAACGATAAAATCAATATCCTGTGCAGTAATACCCGCTCTTTCAATGGCAATTTTTGCAGCTTCCACTGCCATGGTGGTTGTAGTTTCTTCAGTACGCTTTGCAAATCTTCTTTCTTGAATACCTGTTCTTTCTTGAATCCAGTTATCATCAGTATCCATCCACTTTTTCAAATCATTATTAGTAACTACTTTTTCTGGAACATACATTCCAATACCTGCAATTTTACTGAGTGGCATAACAGTCGTTTTAATTAAGTGTGACGAAGGTAAGAGAATTTAAAATCGTCATTATCCTTTATTTTATGGCATTCATATGCATGCTTTCCTGCATAAAACGGATGGTTTCCTGTTCAACTCCAATTACATCTTTAGATAAAATGGGAGAAGCTAGTACATGATTTCCAGTATTAGGCATCGCAATTGCTCGTTTAGATTCTTTAGAAGTCCCTAATTGATCAAACATATTTTTTGTAGCACTAACCTTTACTACTGGGTCCTGATTTTTTTCATCCTTATAATAATAGAGTGTTAATACGGGTTGAGTAACTGAATGGAAAGTGGCCGTAGTCATTTTGGTTTCCAATAATTCTTCCAAGGATGCAATTGCTTCTAATCGATATTTTGTATTCCAGTATTTTGCATACAAGGTGTCGGCAGTAATAAAATTATACTTTGAACCTTTTACGAGTCTTGCAATCTGTAAGCCCCAAGGGTTATTTAAAAGCCATGCGTTTGGATCATTTATTGCTATGTTGGGGGAGTACAAAATCAATCCAGCTACTTCAGGATAGGTAGCTGCTAATTGCAATGCCAATGTGCCTCCAGTGGATGTGCCCATTAAAATTACTTTCTCTCCTAATTGTTTTCCAATGGCATAGGCTTCTTTGGCAGTTTCCCATAAATTATCTGCCGTCATATTAATTAAAGCATCAGCAGTATCAATACCATGTTGCGACAAACGTGCTAAATATAAATTACATCCAAATTTTTTTGCGATATCCAAATGTGCAGGTGCTCCTTCCATTTTGCTAGCACTAAATCCGTGCAAATAAACTATGGCGTATGGTGTTTTTTTCTTGGTGCTAGTATCTGCCCAAACTATTTCTGCTTCGTTATCTTTTTTTAAGATATGTTTTGATTCTTCTTTTTTTATATAATTGATTAAAGCTGTTGGTTCGGCAGGTACTGTTGGTAATTCCTTCGAGTAAATTGGATGTGCAGGATGAGGTCCCAACCAATAAACAATTAAAAGCACCAGAGTAATTGCTAAAAATATTTTAAGCAAACGCATGTAAAAACAATTTTATTTGAGAAATTAAATTAGCTGAAAATATTGAATGCGTGTAGGAAAGCTGATTAATTGGTTTAATAATTTAACTATATTGGCTTACCAAAATTGCTATATGACTGCTCCAAAACGATTTCTTGCCCTAGATGTTTTTAGAGGGATGACCATTTGCCTGATGATTATTGTAAATACCCCTGGCAATGATATGTCTTTCGCTCCTTTGCAACACGCCAAATGGCATGGCTTTACGCCAACTGATTTAGTTTTTCCTTCCTTTCTTTTTGCTGTAGGAAATGCCATGAGTTTTGTAATGCCGAAATGGGCGGGAATGACTCAGCCTGCAATTCTTGGCAAAATATTTAAAAGAACAGTTCTTATTTTCTTACTTGGTTTTCTTATGTATTGGTTTCCATTTGTGCGTTTTGATGCAAACCATCAAATAGTGCTAGCACCTTTAAGCGATACCAGAATTTTAGGTGTTCTACAAAGAATAGCACTCTGTTATGGAATAGGATCTTTAATGATTTATTTTTTAAAACCCCGGTTAGCTCTAATAGTGAGTATCTTATTTCTTTTCCTTTATTGGGGTTTGTGTATTTGGTTCGGAGACCCATCCGATCCTCTTAGCATTACAGGAAATGCAGGATTGAAACTAGATCTTTGGCTTTTCGGTGAAGCACATCTATATCATGGTGAGGGCTTTGCCTTTGACCCAGAAGGTTTATTAAGTACTTTACCAGCCATTGCGAATGTTGTAGCTGGATTTACTGTTGGTTCGTGGGTACAGAAAAAGGGCAAAGAATATGAAGGTATTGCAAAGTTATTATTGACAGGAGCCTTGTTATTATTCCTGGCATACTGCTGGAATATGGTTTTCCCTATCAACAAAAAATTATGGACGTCCTCCTTTGTTTTGATTACTGTAGGACTTGATTGTATCATTTTATCGGCTATAATCTACCTAATCGACTTTAAAAATAAAACCAGATTCACT
>CAIJZG010000156.1 GCA_903825065.1 uncultured Bacteroidota bacterium | reverse complement strand
TAAATTAAAAAATATGAATTTTTAGACTCGCATTTTGAATTTTGACTTATCTTGAAACCTTAGTATAACCAAAATTGAAAATGAGAAAAATTATCCTATTTACATTATTTGTGCTCCCATTGGCGGCATTTGCACAAATCAGTTCCACCAATATTGAGAAATATGCAAAGGACGTGAACGACTCGGTTGTGGCTTGGAGAAGGCATCTTCATCAATATCCAGAATTGTCAAACCGGGAAACTAATACGATGAATTATATCGTATCCAAATTACAAGGACTCGGTTTAGAAATTAAAGCACCCTTTGCAAAGACTGGTGTAGTTGCCATTTTAAGAGGCGGCAAGCCCGGTCCAGTAATTGCTTTAAGAGCAGATATTGATGCATTGCCAGTTGTAGAAAGAGTAAATCTGCCATTTGCCTCAAAACTGACCAGCGAATATGGCGGACAAAAAGTAGGTGTCATGCATGCTTGCGGACATGATACCCATACTGCTATTTTATTAGGCACTGCGAATGCTTTAGCAAAAATAAAAAAAGAAGTACCCGGTACGATTGTTTTCTTATTTCAACCAGCAGAGGAAGGTCCTCCAGGAACTGAAGAAGGTGGTGCTCCTTTAATGATTAAAGAGGGCGCATTAAGTAATCCAAAAGTGGAAGCTGTATTTGGTCTACATATCAGTTCTGGAACTGAAATTGGCACCATAAAATATCATTCAGGATCATTTATGGCTAGCTCTGATTGGTTTACCATCAAAGTAAAAGGCAAACAAACACATGGATCAATGCCATGGGGTGGAATTGATCCAATTGTTGTTGCTACACAAATTATTACTGGATTACAGACTATTGTCAGCCGCCAGGAAGACCTCACAAAAGCACCAGCAGTAATTACAGTTGGAAAAATCACCAGTGGTGTTCGGGCTAATATTATCCCTGAAGAATTATTTATGGAAGGAACCATCCGAACATTGGATGCAAAAATGCAAAAGGAAATTCATGAAAAAATCAAGCGTACCGCAACAAAGATTGCAGAAGCATCTGGTGCTACTGCTGAAGTATTTATAGATACCAAAACTTTAGTTACCTATAATGATCCAGCATTAGTTAAAATGATGTTACCTTCTTTAGAAACTGCTGCCGGTAAAGCAAATGTTTCTGAATCTACCTGGACAACTGGAGCTGAAGACTTCTCATTTTATGGAGAAGTAGCTCCTGCATTCTTTTTTAATTTAGGAGGAATGCCTGCGGGAATGGATCCTAAGAACGCTGCACCCCACCATACTCCTGATTTCTATATCGATGACAGTAAATTAGATGTAGGAGTTAAAGCATTTTGTAACATAGTATTTGATTACGCAAAAATAAAGTCTGGTAAATAATTTTTGAACAAATTTTTTTGAGTTCATCAATTATTTAAATAATAGTTGATGAACTTTTTATTTTATAAGAAAATTATACACATATGAAAAAGCTTTTATTTTTTTTAATGATAAGCATAACAACAAATCTATATGCACAACAAAAGCTAACACCTGAATTGTTATGGAAATTAGGACGTGTAAGTGCTTTAGGCATTTCAAAAGATAAACAGTATTTGATTTACAATGTAACTACACCCAATATTGAATTAAATAGAAGTGAAAATAAGACTTATCGAATTTCAGTGAACGGAGGTAATGCTGAAGAAATATTTAATCCCTATGAACAGCTATCAAATGAAAAAATTTCTTCTGATGGGAAATACATTATTAGTAGTAATGCTGTTAAACTAAAATCAGTATATGGTTCAGATTTCTATCCTACCCTAACTAAATCAAATGTGCAGATTTATGAATCACTAAATTATCGTCACTGGGATACATGGGAAGATGGGAAATACGATCACGTATTCTTTGCCCCCTTTGTAAACGGCAAAGCGGGAATAGCAACTGATATAATGAAAGATGAATTATTTGATTGTCCATTAAAGCCTTTTGGTGGAGAAGAAGATTTTATCTGGAATCCAGATGGGAAGCATATCGTTTATAGTACCAAGAAAAAATTTGGAACTGAATACGCACTTAGCACTAATACTGACTTATATGAATATGATATTACAACAGGCTCCACAAAAAATTTAACAGCAGATAATAAAGGGTATGATAATAGTCCAGCTTATAATGCACATGGACAATTAGCTTGGTTACAAATGAAACGAGATGGTTATGAAGCAGATAAGCAAGACCTAATTGTTTCAAATGGTGTAACAAAAATGAACCTCACTGGCAATCGCGATGATATACATGTAGAGAGTTTTAAATGGAGTGAAGATGGTAAAAGTATATTTTTCATTGCACCACAAAAAGGAATGGTTCATGTCTTTCAAGTAACTTATCCGAACCTCACAAAAATGCTTCCCGAAATAACGCAACTTACAAAAGGAGAATTTGAAGTAAATGGCATTGTAGGACAAGTTGGAAATAAACTGATTATTTCAAAGGTTGATTTTAATCACGCTACAGAGTTTTTCAGCTTGGACTTATCTAATGGCAATTTGAAACAATTAACGCATGTTAATGATGATAATTATAAAAATATTGTAACAGTAAGTACCGCGTATAAAATGGTTCAAACTACCGATGGAAAAATAATGCCTACATGGGTAATCTATCCTCCAGGTTTTGATGCCAAGAAAAAATATCCTACACTTTTATTTTGTTTGGGCGGTCCTCAAGGCACAAATCCTTTCTACTCATTCAGATGGAATTTTCAATTAATTGCCTCACAGGGATATATTGTGGTAGCTCCAGATCGTAGAGGTGTTTTTGGTGAAGGCACTAAATGGACGGAGGGTGTGAGCAAAGATTGGGGTGGACAAGTTATCAAAGATTATTTAAGTGCTATTGATGCAATTTCCAAAGAAACGTATGTTGATAAAAATAGAATGGGATGCGTGGGAGCTAGTTTTGGAGGATTCTCCGTATTTGCTTTAGAGGCTTTGCATCAGGGAAGGTTCAAAACATTTATTTCACATGATGGTGTGTTTGATTTCAAAAGTATGTATGGAACAACAGATGAATTGTTTTTTGAAAACTGGGAAAAAGGTGGCGCATATTGGGATAAAAACAATGCTGTGGCTCAACGTTCTTTTGCTCAATCACCAAGTAATTTTGTAGATAAATGGAATACTCCCATTATGATAGTTCAAGGTGGAAGAGATTATCGGGTACCAATTGAACAGGGTCAACAAGCATTTCAGGCAGCTCAACTTAAAGGCATCAAAAGTAAGTTACTTTATTTACCAGAAGAAAATCATTGGGTTCTAAAAGCTCAAAATGCTTTAATATGGCATCATGAGTTTTATAAATGGTTAGACGAAACTTTGAAATAAATCAAAAGTAAAAAATCAAAATTCAAAAGAAAGGCCCTTGATTTTTCAAGGGCCTTTCTTTTGAATTAAATTGTATTGATTTTAGTTAGTTATTTGCATAATTTCTTGCGCCAAATAATAAGCTTCCAATTCTTACCATTGTTGAACCTTCTTCAATGGCCATCTGATAATCACCACTCATACCCATACTTAACATGGTAAAAGGTACTCCAACTTTAGATTGTATATTTTTAAAATAGTGGTTCATTGTTTTAAATTCATTTCTCACTTGTTCCTTTTTGTCGCTGAAAGAAGCCATACCCATTATTCCTTTAATAGAAATAAATGGCAAATGTATAGACGCAGCTAAGGCTTCTTCTAATTCTGCAAAGTCCATTCCAAATTTAGTTTCTTCTGTAGCAATATGCATTTGCAATAAACAGGAAATAACTCGGCCATTCTTTTGAGCCTGTTTATTTATTTCAGTTAGCAATTTCAAACTATCAACTCCATGAATTAAATGTATAAATGGAGCAATATATTTTACTTTATTAGATTGTAGATGACCAATAAAATGCCATTGAATATCTTTTGGTAAAGAAGCTTGCTTTTCAACCAATTCCTGTACATAGTTTTCTCCAAACGCTCTTTGTCCTAATTGATATAATTCCTCAATATCTTCATTTGGTTTCGTTTTACTTACAGCCACCAATACCACATTCTCCTGATCTAATTCAGATTTTATTTTGATATACACTTCTTTTTGCAAAGACATAATTCTCTAATTAATCTAATGATTTACGATTTTTTTTTGCCAAACATCATTCTCTAATACAAGACATAGATTATAGGCATCACAATAATAGTTAAACTTGCCAACCCCTATTGAACCTGCCAAATCTTTCAATGGATTCGACAGCATCGAACTCATATTTGCTATAAAAAAAACAAATTTAGGGTCATCTATCAACTCAAATAAGCTATTTCCAGAACTGATAGTAATAACTGGAGGTTTATTGCCCCAACGCATTAGTGCAGTGGAAAGAATAGTTTTTTCCATAAAACTTGAAGACTCAATCAAAAGTTTTTTTGCTACTTCTATTAATTCAGATTTATGATTTTCTAATTCTGGTATTGATTGAATACTCATTAGTCTGGAAAGATGATACAAAATTACAGAGCTGCGATTATAATGAGGAGAAACATTAGATGGCGCATCAATATATTTTTTGTCTTTAATTACTTTAACAATCAATTGCAAACTTGCAGAATCTGCAGATGTCCAGTTTAATTGATAGTGTTGAACGAAGTATAATACATTAGCTAAAACAGATACATCAAAATCCACTGGCATCTTCTTTCCAAACCAAGTAGAATAAGCCGGTATATTTTTGTATGCATCGAAGGTATTTTTAATCCCCTTTACTTTTCCATTTGCGAAACCCTGCATTAATTGATGAACTTCAGAAGCGATAGAATCTGAAGCATCCATTGCCATTAATAAAACAACAGTATCATCAAAATCATCTGGTAATGACTGACTATGATCGAATACATTTAACCATCCACTATTGGGGAATATTTTAGGAGGATGGGTAGTCCAAAAATTATACGTATTCCTTCCTTTACTATTTTTAAAATGATCGAAATATGGGAGGGCATTATCAATAATTGATGAAGCCATTTTTTTATCTGCAGGATTTAAATCGTTCAATAAATTTCTTAAAGTGAAACAAATTAATCCTGTAAAAAAGGCATTTTCATCCGCTTTTTCAATAGTCTTGTTTAAAGCATAAGCCCGATAAGACGAGAATGAACCTTTTGAAAATACTTGATCTGTCTTGTTTTGTAATACTGCCAATCTCTTTATCAAAATATGCGTTAATGTAGAATCATTAGCATGTATAGTATTGCCCATAGTTACTACCATGAAACAAATCAAAGCTGCTATTATATATCTCAAACTATTCACGACGGTAAAATTAATTGGTATCCCTCATCTAAAAGCAAAATGCCCAATGAAATTCATCGGGCATTTAATTTTTTGTAAATATTATTTTAAAATACTTCTGCTAATTACAATTCTCTGCACTTCACTGGTACCCTCATAGATTTGTGTGATTTTTGCATCCCGCATTAATCTTTCTACATGGTATTCTTTTACAAAACCATAACCACCATGAATTTGAACTGCTTCAGTAGTAGTCCACATGGCAGTCTCGCTTGCAAAAACTTTCGCCATGGAAGAGCTTAACGTATAATCTATTCCATTATCTTTTTCCCACGCTGCCTTCAAACACAACAATCTAGCAGCTTCAATTCTAGTGGCCATATCTGCCAGTTTAAACTGAATTGCCTGGTGATGCATGATTTCTTTACCAAACGCCTTACGTTGTTTGCTATAGGCTAATGCTAATTCATAAGCACCACTTGCTATCCCTAGTGCCTGAGAGGCTATGCCTATTCTCCCACCAGCTAGGGTTTTCATGGCAAATTTGAACCCAAAACCATCTTCACCAATTCTATTTTCTTTCGGCACTTTTACATCAGTAAACATAATAGTATGCGTATCACTCCCACGTATTCCTAATTTATTCTCTTTGGCTGCAACTGTAATTCCGGGAGATGATTTTTCTACAATGAATGCATTAATACCGTGACTACCTTTTGATACATCTGTTTGTGCAATTACAAGATACACAGATGCAGATGAACCATTGGTAATCCAATTTTTTGTACCATTAATTAAATAATGATCTCCCATATCATCAGCTTTAGTTTGCTGACTTGTAGCATCGCTACCAGCTTCTGGTTCACTTAATAAAAAAGCACCAATATATAATTCCCCTTCTTTTATGCCCTGGGCAAGAGGTATCAAATATTTATGTTTTTGTGTTTCATTAGCAAATTTTTCCAATCCCCAACAAACCAAACTATTATTAACACTCATACAAACACTGGTACTTGCATCTATTTTGCTGATTTCTTCCATTGCCAATACATAACTCATAGTGTCCATGCCACTACCACCAAACATTGGATCAACCATCATTCCCATAAAACCTAGTTCTGCCAGTTTCTTAACCTGTTCCCTGGGAAATTGTTGCTTTTCATCACGATCAATTACACCTGGTAAACATTCTGATTTAGCAAAGTCGCGAGCAGCTTTTTGAATCATTAATTGTTCTTCATTCAAATCAAATTGCATTTTGTTGGATTTTATATGGTAAAAATAAGAAATGAAAGCCATACCCTAACAATTGTTAGTTAATAAAAGAGTGTATTTAGATGATTATTTTGTTATGTATATTTATTGCTAGCCAAATGAGAAAATATGCAAAACTGGAAAATAAAAATATCCTTATTCCTTAATTATTTTGTGTTCGCGATATTACTCAATAGTGTAGGAACCGTGATACTACAGGTACAAAGTAATTATGGTGTAACCGAATCTGCAGCAAGCATTTTAGAAGCATTTAAAGATTTAAGTATTGCAATTGTATCATTTTTTATTGCTTCGTATATAAACAGAATCGGTTATAAAAAATCGATGCTCATTGCGCTGGCTTTTGTTGGCTTGGTTGCTTTACTAATGCCTGTCTTTCCTGGATTTATCATGACCAAGCTTTTATTTGCTGCCACAGGAGCAAGTTTTGCCATGATAAAAGTTTCCGTTTTTGCAACTATTGGTATTATCACAAATGATAAAAAGGAACATGCTAGTTTCATGAACTTTATTGAATCCTTTTTTATGGTTGGAATACTTACCGGCTATTTTATATTTAGTGCTTTTGTTGATGATCAACATCCACAATCAACTACTTGGTTAAAGGTCTATTATTTGTTAGCCGGAATTGTAGCTATCGCTTTCCTTTTATTGCTAAGTTCTCCGTTAGATGAAAGTTCAATTAAAAAAACAGATACCACACCTTTAACTAACGACTTTGCTGAAATGTTTCAGTTAATCGCATTACCCATCGTAATTGTATTTGTTGCCAGTGCTTTTATCTATGTTTTGATTGAGCAAAGTATCATGAGTTGGCTACCAACTTATAATAGCAAAGTTTTACATCTTCCCCAAACATTGAGTATACAAATGGCTAGTATACTAGCTGCTGCAACTGCAATAGGTAGATTTATTGCAGGAATTGTGCTACGTAAAATTAATTGGTTAGGGGTATTGATTAGTTGCTTAATTCTTTCTGCTATTCTGGTTATCGTTGCCCTCCCCTTAGCCAATAATACAAATGGAGTAATAGTAACTGGTTGGTCTACAGCACCATTTGCTACTTTTATTTTTCCATTAATTGGTTTCTTAATTGCCCCAATTTACCCTGCAATAAATTCTGTGATTCTTAGTTCATTGCCAAAGAAAAAGCACGGCTATATGTCTGGCTTGATTGTGATCTTTTCGGCACTTGGTGGTACCACAGGTTCCATTATTACAGGAAATATTTTCCAGGCTTATGGCGGTCAGACTGCATTCTATTTTTCATTAGTACCCATTAGTATACTCATCATTCTTTTAGTTGTATTTTATAAAGTACAAAAAAAAACTACTATTTCAGGATCTAAAGCATAACATTTTATATTCATTAGATGAATCAACAGCCAAAGGAAATATTTGAATTAGGAGAATTATTTGAACAGGTGCAATTGACGGCCATATTAGATGATGGTAAAACTTTTGTAGATTGTAT
>CAIJZG010000155.1 GCA_903825065.1 uncultured Bacteroidota bacterium | reverse complement strand
GTAATATGACCGCACAATATCATTCTCTAAATGCAGGTGATTGGAAATCGGTAGAAGTATTAGAAAGACAAATCGCAAAAGATAACGATTCAGTTCAAGTATGGTGTGGAAGTGTTGGTGTTGCAAAAACAATAGGTGCAGACAAAGTAGCAGTTCCTACTGAGTGTTGGAAAGTTATATATGTAGTTAAAACAAAAGAATACTTAGCATTCTTATTTAATAATACTACCGATAAACCAACAGGTGTAAATTCACATAAAGTATTAGTTTCTGATATAGAAAAACTAAGTGGTTTTAAATTCAAATAAAATGATGCTTCAACTCAATCCAATGATACCCATTGTGAGAGTAAGTGATAAAATGGAAGGATATGCGTTTCTTGTAATAGATTATTCACAAGAACACCATATCCTTTTTACTTGCGCTATGGATAATGGTGAAATTTGGAATTTAAATAATAAAGAAATCAGGTTTCAAAAAAATATATCTATGGATAGAAAATCAATCAATTATGAAGATTAAAAATTTAGACCGTTTTTTAAGAATGGAAGAAACTGGTAGTATGACTTCAAAAAAAGATGTAAAAGGTAAAAAGCCAAAATTGGATGAATGGGGCAAAACTACGAAAAAAATCGTAGAAAAAAGACGTTGGAAGTCACAATAAAAAAAAATTTAATATATAAATCATTGATTATCAACAATTTTAAAAATATTTTGATAATTATTTGGTAGAATGAAATATTTGCCGTATATTTGAATATATCAAACAAAAATTGATAAGTTCATTGAAATATGGGGATGCTTTGGAATTGATTGCAATGTAAATGGTAGTACCACACGTAGAGGTAAGTGATAGAAACTCTTTAAAACTGCACAAAACAATAACTGACGAAAAGTCAACAATGACTTACAATGACCTTATGGCATTTGTAGGTATGGATTACGCAGTAGCTGCCTAACCCTTTCCGCACACATAGTGGAACTTTAAATAGAATGTGAAAATACGGGTCACAGGTCGGAGCTCGTTTAAAATAATTTCGAGACCAGGTTATTTGAAGGTTTGTTTCCCACATATATCAAACTTTATATTTTGTTAGTTAAGAAAAACTAAATAAACGTGTGAAATGCTGGTATTATTAGTTCTTTGTAAGACACGAGTTCGAGTCTCGTCATCTCCACAAAAAATATATTTGGTAATTTAAAAAAGTTATCGTATATTTAATTTAATATCGCAGGATAGAGCAGAGGTAGCTCGATTGGCTCATAACCAAAAGGTCGGTGGTTCGAATCCATCTCCTGCAACAAAATAGATTTGGTAGTTTGAAAAAATTATCGTATCTTACATTTAAGATGATTGGTTGAAGCCATCAAATAATAAAACCGATTGAGTGACCTACCCAGTAGGGAAGAAAGCCGGACACTAATCATCTTAAAAAGTTTTTTGAAATAAATTTGGTAGTTTGAAAAATCTTTTGTATATTACATTATCGAAATGATGTAAGCCTTTATAGGTGATGAAAGATACTCGAGCAATCAGTTTGAAAAAAAGTTTTAAAAATATTTGGTAATAAAAAAAATTATTCGTATATTTATAAAACATTGGGGTTGTAAAGATTCTTACTATAAAAAGTAGTTGATTGGTTCGCCAGAAAACAAAATTGATGTAAGTTGTAAAGATTCCCCAATAAGTTCTTTAAAATATTAAAATTTTTACATAGTGGGTTTCGGCTCACATAGTAAACAACCGCCGCCTATGGTGGTCAAATAAACTACGAAAGTAGGATAAAGTGGGTGTATTTAAGTGATGCATCTGCGGCTACTCTCCCCGTAAGGAGAGATTAGCTTAAGTAGGCAAGTGGGATATTATTTGAGCTTTGTACGAGAGGGTAACACTATATCGGAAGAGTTTGAATAGTTGGGGTAGTATAGATACTCCGACTGAGGTGGGAACACCAATAAGAATAACCCATAGAATATCAGTAAGAAGTGTAGACTTAATCCCTCTACATCATTGCGGTATTCAGTTTAAAAGTTATCTTAACATTAAGCCATCCGAAAGGACGCAAGATAAGATAGTGTACAAGTGGTGTTG
>CAIJZG010000154.1 GCA_903825065.1 uncultured Bacteroidota bacterium | reverse complement strand
TTTCATTAGTCCAGATAGTTGCATTTTTAATTAAGATGCTTTCTTGTTTTGGTGCTTCCTCCCAGCCATATCCATCAAATGGAAAAGTTACTTTGGCTAATCGTTGATTTATATTTTGTTTTTTCTTTACCGAATCTGCCGGAGTGTTATATACTGAATCTAATGTTGCAATCCATGTTATTTTATTTCCAGCAGTATCTTCTCCTGTTCCAGTCCAACTTGCACCATTCGACATACCACTTAAGCGATAGTTAGCAATTGGTGCTTCTTTTTTAAATCCTCCTGATTTTCCTTGATTTGCATTTTTTGCTGCTGTAGTTGTGTCTATTGATTTTTTAGTTGAGACGGGTGTAAAACTCAATTTTATTTGTTTGCCATCGTAACTGAATTTACTTGTTAGTGTATCCTTTTTAATAATATTTGCAGTAGAGGCATTTTTTACATCTAATGTATAATTGACTATACCCTTCTCTGTATTGATTGATAAAGTATAGTTTCCTTTTATGTCTGCCCACTGATCTTCTTTAACTGCAAATTTTTCTCCTGCTACCCAATTTTGTAAGATGTTTGTTTTTTCAGAGAAGATGGGACCTGAGCTAATTAAAAAGTTTGCTACTTTTCCTGTTTCCAGACTTCCTACTTTATCATAAAGTCCTAATAATGTAGCTGGATTTTTAGTCAATGCTTCTAATGCTTGTTTTTCACTTAAACCGTATTCAATTGCCTTTCTAAGATTTGTAAAAAAAGATTTGTTGTCTTTTAATTCTGCTGATGTAATGCAAAATGGAATATTTGCTTTTTCTAATGCTGCTAGATTCGTGGGCGCTAATTCCCAATGTTTCATATCTGTTAGTGAAACTGCTCGAGCATCATTTGGATCTTCCACATCCATGGCTTGGGGAAAATTTACTCCTACGATATAAGTTGCTTTTGTAGCTGCAATTTCTTTAATTCGTTGGTATTCGTTACCACCCCCTTTAATGATATACTGTACAGAAAATTCATCTCCTATTCTATCTGCTCTAATTTCATTCCATTTATCTTCTGCTTCAAATATTTGTGGTAGAGTTTGATTATCATTCCAACTTTGAAGTGAAATATTTAATCCCTCTTTTGTTGGTTTATTTTTGTACCATAATGCATCAATATATGTTTGACGAAGCAATGCGATTGATCCCATTGCGCTAGTTGGATATGCCTGAGTAGAAGTTCCTTTATTAAATGAATAATGTGCGCTTGCTCTATCTTTTAGAACTACCAGATTTTCTTTTGTTTCTCCAAGTGTTACAAATGTTCCTGTTCCTCGGGCAATTCCATCTTTTACGTGTGTTAGTACTGAACCGAAACCAATTTCTCTTAATCCTTTTGCTTTTGTTGGATCAATACTGAATTGTTTTACCGCATCCACTTCCGGATGAATTGATTGATTCCAACCATAAGCCCCTTTTGCATTTGAATTAATTTGAACGGCTGCATTAAAATTAAAACCAGCAGCATTTCTCTGTGGTTGTGTAATACCATAATCACTATAGATATCTACAAATGACGGATAGATAAATTTATCCTTGCACTCTACAACTATTGCAGCTTTCGGAATGATAATTCCTGAAGTGCCTATTGCAATAATTTTACCGTCACGAATTATCAGCGTTGCGTTTGTAATTGTGTTTTGTGCGTCTTTTACAATTGTTGCGTTTGTAAATGCATAAATACCATCACGCTTATCTGCAACGCCATTTACTGGAAATGTTTCTTGGGACTGAATCGCTGAAGCGAATAATATCCCTAAGAAAAAGATTTTAATTTTTCTCATGTAGTTTTGGTTTTTGGAACAACTTAAATGTAGTAAATTATTAGAAAGGCCCCTTCCGGTCTTTTTTAAAAAGTGATGAGTGGTTGAGCGCCTTGTTTTATGGTTTAGATGCGAATGCTGTTATAAATTTATAACTCTTTAACGGCCCATATATACCATGAGTATTTGAACATCACTTGGATTTACGCCACTTATTCTACTTGCTTGGCCAAGAGTGCGTGGTTGTACTTTTTTAAATTTTTGTAATGCTTCTTTTGATACAGCTGACACCTTTTCATAATCGAAATTTTCTGGAATGATTAAGTCTTCCATCAAACTCATTTTATTTACCAGCTCTAATTCTTTTTCTATATAACGTTCGTAGTTAATTTGTATTTCTGCTTGTTCTAAAGAATCGATGTTTGCATCACCAATTGCTTCTTTTAAACTTGGTACTTCTTCTATTATATCTTTTAATGATACGTTTGGACGTAAAATTATTTTAGTAGCTCTTTGTTTTTCTACAATGGTTGATGATCCTATTGATTCAAGATAGGGGTTTATACCCTCAGCATCTATATTAAAATTATTTAATGTGTTTTTTATCTCTTGAACAGATTGAACTTTCTTATTTACCAATTCTAATCTTTCTGATGATGCTAATCCTAGGTTATAGGATCTTTCGGTTAGTCTGATATCTGCGTTATCCTGGCGAAGCAGGGTTCTGAATTCTGCACGACTCGTAAACATCCGATAAGGTTCATCTGTTCCTTTGCTGATCAAGTCATCTATTAATACTCCAATATAAGCTTCACTTCTTTTTAAAATAAATGGGTCGAGATCTCTGGTTTTTTGATGTGCATTAATTCCTGCCATCAAACCCTGACAAGCAGCTTCTTCATAACCAGTGGTTCCATTGATCTGTCCGGCAAAGAAAAGGTTCGGTAACATTTTGGTTTCTAGCGAATACTGTAATTGGGTAGGTGGAAAATAATCGTACTCTATTGCATAACCCGGACGAAAAATTCTACAGTTTTCAAAACCAGGAATCATCATTAAAGCTTCGTGCTGAACCTCTTCGGGTAATGAAGTGGAGAATCCATTCACATAAATTTCTACTGTATTCCATCCTTCTGGTTCAACGAATATCTGGTGTCGATCTCTATCGGCAAATCGATTGATTTTGTCTTCAATACTTGGACAATACCTTGGCCCAACTCCTTCAATTCTTCCTTGATACATCGGACTACGATCAAATCCCGTTTTCAATATTTCGTGAACTGTAGTATTTGTATAAGTAATAAAGCAAGAACGCTGATTTTCGGGTTTCACTCTATCTATAGGCAGATAAGAAAAGCCAACGATTTCATCATCACCTTTCTGCTCTTCCATTTTGCTATAATCTAAACTCCTACCATCTACCCGAGGTGGAGTTCCAGTTTTTAGTCTGTCTGATTCAAAACCCAATTCCACCAATTGCTCTGTAATTCCCGTAGCGGCTTTCTCAGCCACACGCCCACCACCAAAACGCTTCTCGCCAATATGAATAACACCATTTAAAAATGTTCCACTCGTAACCACCACGGCTTTAGAAAATATCTCATTGCCCATTCCTGTTACAACTCCAGCAGCTTTACCATTTTTGATGATAATCGATTGAACCATATCCTGATAAAAATCTACGTTAGGAGTCTTTTCTAACAGCTCTCTCCATTTAGCGGCAAATAACA
>CAIJZG010000153.1 GCA_903825065.1 uncultured Bacteroidota bacterium | reverse complement strand
TGAACATTTTGAAGTGCTGGATCTTTTTCACAAAAAGGGAATGGACTATTCTCACCTTGTTCGATTCAAAAGAATGAAAGATTCTACCACAGGAGAATATAAAAATATTCCTTATCCTAATTTCATAGGTATGCCTTTTAATCCTGCAATCGATGAGTATCCTTATCCTAAAGAATCAATGGATATTACTTACGATGGTTTGCATCCTTCAGATAAAGGGTATGAAATGATTGCAGAATCACTTGAGAAGATAATAAAAAAAATATCCAGATAAAAGACTCATCGGATTAAAAAATATATACAATATTTTAAATTTGCAATAAACAAAAATTATGAAGAAAAAGATAGCATTACAATTTTGTATACTTTTTTTAATAAGCACTCAATTTATAATAGCTCAAAACAAAAATGTAAACTTTCTACTTTCAACTTTAGCTAGTTCAAAAGGTCATTGGAAAGGCACATTAACGTATTTAGATTATACAAGTGCCAAATTAGTTACTATACCTGCTGAAATTGATATCAGTTTTACAAGTAACAAAACTGGATATATCCGAGCTTATTCTTATCCAAATGAAGAAAATTCAAATTCAACAGATACAACCTATACTAAACAATCAGGCAAATATTTTGGTAAGGGAAAAGTGGTACGTTTTATAAAATTCAATTCAAGAGACTTTACTTTAATAACTGAGTTTAACGATGTGGATGGTAATGATAAAAAGCAAGCTACAATAAGAAACAAATACCAACTTGAAGGAAATTCTATGATCTTCAGAAAGGATGTGAAATTTAAAGGGACAACCAATTGGATAAATCGGAACGAGTACCGTTTTACTAACCAACAAAAAAATCAACCAAGGGTTGAACCAAAAACCGAAACACAAAACTCACAAAAAATTGAATATAAGAACGAACAAAAACTTGTTGTAAAAGATAAAATTCTATACAACAAAATTAAAGCACTTGATAGCTCATTATTCAGTGCTTATAACCAACAGGATCTTACAAAAATGAAAAATTATTTTACCAAAGATTTGGAATGGTATGAAGATAATGGAGGCCTACTTAACCTTGAAACTGTAAGCGCTAAATTTCAAGCGATTTTTAATAAAAGAGACAAAATTACAAGTGAACTAATAAAAGAGACATTAGAAGTATTCCCAATTAAAGATTATGGAGCAATAGAAAATGGGCAATATAGATTCAAACATTTAGAAAAAGGAGAATTAAAAGTTGGCATTTTTAGGTTTTTAATAATCTGGAAAAATGATCGAGGAAATTGGAAAATAACTAGGGTTGTAAGTTTTGATCATTAGTCTTTTTTGAATTTCCGATTATACACTTCTTTTCAGAGAATTATAAATTATTTAAATGAAAAAGTTGTTACTATATGGTGGGTTTGCATTCTTAATCATATTTGAATGTTTAAGAGTTTATTTGATTATGCCAATGCCGGGAAGTCAAAGGAATAATAGCATTGAATTAGCCTATTTTTTAGGATCAAATAAAAATATCATTCGAATCATTGGCTCTTTGCTGATTTTATATCCGGTTATCTCGTTTATTTTTAAGGGCAAGAAAAAAGAAAAGCTCCTGGCTATTTGTCTATCGGCTACTTATCTAATCATATTTTATATATTTACTTATGTAATGGAAGCTGATAAAATGTTTTATCAACCAACAAATACCTATTTCAGTGATGTGTCAAAAAACAAAATACCTGTAAACAAATTAATTATTGGTGTTGCATCAGGTGCTTTATCAAAAGCTTATCCCATTCAACTTATTGGTTACCATCATCAAGTAAGAGATTCGATAAATGGGATTCCCATTATGGTAACTTACTGCACTGTTTGCAGAACAGGCAGAGTTTATAGCCCTATTGTAAATGGTAAAGTGGAAGAATTCAGGTTAGTAGGAATGGATCATTTTAATGCCATGTTTGAAGATGCGACTACTAAAAGCTGGTGGAGGCAATCAACCGGTGTCTGCATTGCCGGTCCTTTAAAAGGTTATCAATTAAAAGAAATAACATCAGAACAATTAAGTTTAAATGTTTGGTTTAGGCAGCATCCTAATTCATTGGTATTACAACCAGATGAAAAGTTCAAAGAAAATTATGAGAAAATGGATGCTTATGACAAAGGCCTTTCTAAAAGTGACTTAACAAAAAGAGATTCTCTATCATGGAAAGAAAAATCTTGGATTTTAGGAATTCAGAATAATTTGATCGCTAGAACTTACGATTGGAATTTATTACAAAAAGACAGGATAATACAAGATTCGTTGCCCAATATGCCAATACTAATATTACTAGAAAATGATACCGCTTCATTTCATTCATTTAATAGAAGTATCAATAAAACATTCTTAGTTTTTGAAAAAAAAGGTGACACCATTATTGATCTAAATACAAACTCCTTTTGGAATTATGATGGCGTTTGTTTGGAGGGAAAATTAAAAGGTTCTTCCTTGGAAAAAATTGATTGTTATCAAGAATTCCTTCATTCATGGGAGTTTTTTCATCCAAAGAGTGAAAGATATCTGAAAAGATGACTTTAACTTAGCTGTTGATCTATCAAAAATGAATCAAAACAAATCAAAGAAGCAATTATACCTTATACTTATTTTAGGATTACTAACAGCAATTGGTCCATTATCGATTGATATGTACCTGCCTGCTTTTCCGGATATTGCCAAAGGGTTAAACACATCTGTCGCTTCTGTGATGTTATCCCTTTCTTCTTTTTTTATTGGGATCTCAATTGGACAATTAATATACGGCCCGCTCTTAGAACGTTTTGGGAGAAAAAAACCATTGTATTTTGGATTGATAATTTATGCGATCGCTGCAATTGGATGCGCAACAACTGTATCGGTTAACGGATTAATTCTATTTAGACTCTTTCAAGCTTTAGGTGGATGCGTAGGGATGGTAGCCTCACGTGCAATGGTTCGAGATTTATTTGAAGTGAAAGATAATGCCAAAATATTTTCTACTTTAATGTTGGTTGTTGCAGTATCTCCAATTATCGCACCAACCTTAGGAGGTTATATTACAGCTTATTTTGGTTGGCGTTATATTTTTGGTATGCTTATAGTGGTTATTTCATTAATCCTCGTAGCTGTATATTTTATTTTACCAGAAAGCAAAAAACCTGATCCGAATTATTCATTAAAACCAAGTTCAATTATCCATAGCTATTTCACAATTATTAAGCACCCACAATTTGGAATTTATACTTTTACTGGTGCAGTTGCTTATGCAGGTCTTTATGCATACATCAGCGGCTCCCCATATGTATTTATGGTACTATTTAAAGTAAGTGAACAATATTATGGCTGGATTTTTGCAATTATTGCAGCCGGCCTTATCAGTGCCAGTCAGCTCAATAATTTATTATTAAAAAAATATGGCTCAGAACAAATTATTCGTGCAGCCATTTATATACAAAGTACTATTGGTATTTTATTAGCTTCCACATCAATACTTGGTTTACATGAATTGTATTTAACAATTATGCTAATATTTTTCTTTTTGTGTTGCCAGGGTTTTATTTTTCCAAATGCCTCTGCACTTTCCATGGCACCCTTTGCTCATAATGCTGGAAGCGCTTCTGCCTTAATGGGTTTTATACAAATGAGTATTGGAGCATTGATGTCTGCTGTTGTAAGTGTTTTCCAAGATGGAACCGCATTGCCAATGACTGGTGTAATGGCAGTTTGTTCACTCTCTGCTTCTTTACTTTATACAGTTGGACGAAAAATAGTAATCAATAAAGCAAGCAAAATGCTTGTGGAAGAAGAGGACTTAGATATGATTAATACGCTTTAATAAGTTGGACAATATGTAAAATTGAGGAGGATTTTATTTTTATATTAATTCCTCCTCAAAATCAAATATTTACTCAGCAGTTGTAGGATCGATAATAGTTACTACCTCACTTACTGAATTTGCGGGGAACCCTCCCTGCGATGCATGTTCTCTAACCATCGCTTCATTAGCTGCTATATATACACAATAAATTTTATCGCCTGTTACATAGCTTTGTAACCATTGAATCTGTGGCCCCATATTACTTAATACACCACAAGAGGTTTGTGAAATACTTTTTAATTGTTCTGCTGTTAACTTACCAGCTCCAGGAATTTCTCTTTCAATAACATACTTAGGCATAAATTTCAAATTGTATTTTTTTAATAATAAGATTTTTAGTGAATTCTGATATTTAAAATAATCATTATAACTGTTTTATCAAATTAGAATTGTATTAAAAGCGTAAATTTTAATGATTTTTATCCGGAGATATTAAAAATCAAATAATAAGAGTTTGATTATCAATATACAATCAAACGTTTATCGAATTCAGGAAAAAAATATATTTCTTTTTGTAATTGCATTCAATAAACAAAATCAAGCAGGAATCTCCTATTATTTAATTGGGCTTTCTTAATACCAATAATTCTTGTAACTTAATATTCGCCATTTTGAATTCAAATAAATTATTCCCACTAACCAATTTTAAAAATCAAAACAATTAAAATGAAAAAAATAAAAATTTTATTTTCATTAATCACATTGCTCAGTTCATTTCAAACCATTCATGCACAAAATTCAAAAGATATCATGATCAAAGAATGGGAAAGAGCTAAAATTTATACGAAAGAGTATTTAGATGCTATGCCTCAAGACAAGTATAATTTAAAACCTACTCCAGAAATGCGCTCTTTTGCTGAACAGATGTTGCATTTAACGGATGCAAATTATTCATTCTCAACAACTGTAACTGGAGCCAAGAGTCCATATGGAATGGGCGAAGCGGAGAAAACCGCCGATAAATCAAAAGAAAATGTTACAAAAATTGTGATGTTGGGATATGACTTCGTTTTAGAAAGTATTAAAAATACTAGTCCTGAACAATTAAATGAAACTGTGAAATTATTTGGCAGATTCGAAATGACAAAAGCCATGGCATTTAATAAATGTTTTGAACACCAGACGCATCACAGAGGACAAACTACTGTATACATTCGTTTAGCAGGAGCTAAGCCACCTCAGGAAAAACTGTTTTAGCACTTCGAATAAATTTGTATTATGAAATTTAGAACAGCTAATATTAATGACTTAGAACAAGTTTCCATATTGTTTGATGACTACAGAGTTTTTTATGAGAAACCAACCGATGTGGAAGCATCAAAGCATTTTATATCTGAAAGAATTAAGAATCATGAATCGATTATTATTGTAGCTGAAGCCGAAAATGGAAATCTTGTTGGTTTTACACAACTCTACCCCATTTTCTCATCCACAAGATTGAAAAGATTATGGTTACTTAACGATTTATTTGTTCATCCAAATTATAGAGGTAGAAATATCAGCATTAGCTTGATTAATGAAGCCAAGAATTTATCGAATAATACAAATGCTGCTGGGGTTATTTTAGAAACAGCCAAGTCAAACCATATTGGGAACAAATTGTACCCCCAATGTGGTTTTGAATTAGACAATGATCATAATTATTATTCATGGAGCTAGTTCAGTTTAAAATAAAAATTGAACTTTGTGTCATAGTGACGCATTAAATGATTAAATTGAATGCCGTATTATTTCATCACTAGAAATAATCCTAATAACGATTGCCAAACAAATACTCAATTTAAATTATGAAAAGAAGACATTTCTTACAAAGCGTTACGCTTGGAGCTGCAGGTTTATATACCAATCAACTTTTTGCTGATTTTAGCAAAAAAAAATCTCTCGGTGTTCAACTATATTCAGTTAGAGATGCTGTTTCAAAAAACCTCGAGGG
>CAIJZG010000152.1 GCA_903825065.1 uncultured Bacteroidota bacterium | reverse complement strand
TATTTAAATGCTCAGGTATATACTGGATCTCCTAGATATGCTGATGCAGTTACTTATTCTAAAAAAGTAATCGATGCCGGTTATTCATTGATTCCAAAGTATACTCAATTGATGTTAGCAGATAATAATCAAAACACCAGTGAGTTTATTTTAACGATCAACTATGACGGTTTAAAAATACAAGGTTATGGCGGAACAACATTTTTAACGCATGCACCTGTTGGTGGAAGTATGCCTGCTGCTAATTTTGGTATTACTGGTGGCTGGTCTGGTGTGAGAACAACTAAAAATATTCCTGCTTTATTTCCTGATGTAACTGGCACTGTTGATACAAGATCACAATTTTATACTCCTGGTCAAAACTTAGATATTTCTGATTTAACCAGCTTTACAGATGGTTATGCAATTACTAAATATAGAAATGTTACAAAAACAGGAGCTGCTGGTCAAAGTTTAGATTTTTCAGATGTTGATTTTCCAATTTTCCGTCTTGCTGAAGAATATCTGATTTATGCAGAAGCTACTTTAAGAGGAGGCACTGGCGGTGATGCTGCTTTAGCTTTAACCTATATCAATAATTTGCGTACTCGTGCATATGGGAATGCTAATGGAAATATAACTTCAGATCAGTTAACTACTGACTTTATTTTAGATGAAAGAGCTAGAGAATTGTATTGGGAAGGTCATAGAAGAACAGATTTGATTCGTTATAATAAATTTGTAGAGTCTTCTTATTTATGGCCTTGGAAAGGTGGAGTTAAAAGCGGAACAAGTGTAGACGCTTATCGTAAAATATATCCTATTCCATCTTCTGATATTTCCTCAAATGTGAATCTAGTTCAGAATCCAGGATATTAAAATATTAACTTAATAAAATAATTGTCATGAAATTAATTATCTCAAAACTGTTTTTTATAAGCGCCATAGCAATGATGCTGGGTTCTTGTAAAAAGGATGAAGCAAAACAATTCTACAAAGGTGGAAATGTTCCGGCACTTAAGGCTTCTGTTAGCGGAACTGTTCCACTGAGTTATGCTACAAAGGATCAGACTGGTGTGGTATTCTCATGGACTAATCCTGGTTATGTTTTTGCAAGCGGTATCAGTTCTCAAGATGTGGCATATACTCTTGAAATTGATATTACTGGTAATAATTTTGCAGGTCCAAATAAACTTACTATTTCCATTTCTAAAGACTTAGCAGTTACTTATACCCAAGACCAATTCAATACACTATTAGCTGGATTGAATTTAACTGTTGGAACTGCTGCCAGTATTGATGTGCGCTTAAATGCTACCATGAATGGTAACGTGGCAACTTTAGTTACATCAAATACTTTGACTTTTAGTGTAACTACATATAATCCACCTCCAAAAGTGGGTGTGCCGTCTGGTGGAGTTTTATATTTAGTTGGAAGCGCTACTGCAGGTGGATGGGGTAACCCGGTTCCTGTTCCTGCACAGCAATTTACACAAGTGAGTACTACTTTATATTCTATCACGGTACCATTAATTGGAGGACAAGAATATTTGTTCCTACCTAAAAATGGTGATTGGGGTCATAAGTTTGCTTGTAACAAAACTACTTCTCCTCCTTCAGGGGAAACTGGCGGCGTTTTTGGATATGACTTTAATGATAACTTCCCAGGCCCTGCAGCTAGTGGAACTTATAAAATAGATGTCGATTTCCAAAAAGGAATATTCAAAGTAACCAAACAATAATTTTTTAAAAGAAGATTTGATAGGCAATTATTATTTCTTCCAACTAAAAAAAAACTTATGAAATATATAATAAAAACTGGTTTTCTCACATTAGTTCTTGCCGTTATTTTATCGGCTTGTAACAAAGTGGGGCCCTTGCAATTATTCGGAAGTGGAACTCCGGTAACATTAATTCCATCATCAACTGAGATCAATCCTGCTCCAGGCGATTCTAATAAAATTGTTGCTTTTTTTACGTGGAATGATCCAAATTATGCTACAGCTTCTTCTAATCAAAAATTCACTTTAGAAATAGATTCTACAGGTCGTAATTTTTCAAAAGAAATTGTAACTACTGTTGTTGGTAAACCAAAAATTACCTTCACTGGTCAACAACTTAACGATATGTTAGCTGCTTTTGGTTTTACACCAGGGCAATCTTTCACTTTCGATATTAGAGTTACTTCCGCTTACGCAAATAATAATAATCCATTACAATCGAATACAGTTACTGTAAAGATTTCTTCTTACCTGGTACCAATTACGCTTACTCCATCTTCTTCTGCAGACCTGACTTTGTTGGTAGCTAATGCTAGCAATAAAGCTATTTCATTGGGTTGGACAGCTACCTCATATGGTACCAACACAATCAACTATGCATTACAAGTGGATACCGTTGGTGGCAACTTTGCTAACCCACAAGTAATTAAAACTGGTACGAACTTAACTACTAGTTTCACTGTGAATGATTTGAATTCTTTAGCAATTGCTGCTGGAGTAATTGGAGGATCTACCAAAACTTTAGAGTTTAGAGTGGTTAGTTACTTAGGTACTAACTATGCTACCAAAATGGTAAATTCAAACGTTGCAAAAATTAACGTAACAACCTTTACTCCAGTTCCTCCTGCATTATATATTGTAGGTGGTGCAACTGATGGTGGCTGGTCAAATCCAGTTCCATTGCCATCTCAACAATTCTCAAGAATCGATGCGGTATCTTATGGCATAGTTGTTAACTTAAAAGCGGGCGATAGTTATTTATTCTTACCTGTAAATGGAGATTGGGGTCATAAATATGGAGGCACAAGTGCAACAGGTGGTGCATTATTATCTGATAATGCGGTTCCTGGTTCTAATACGCCATCTCCCGCAACAACTGGATTATATTCTATCGTTGTGAACTTCCAAACAGGTACTTATACTGTAACACCATTTACCAATACCATCCCTACCAATTTATTTATTGTAGGTGATGCAACAGATGGTGGCTGGGCAAATCCAGTTCCTACTCCTTCTCAACAATTTACCAGAATTGATGGTGCTTCTTTCGGTGCAGTAGTAAATATGACTGCAGGAAAGAGCTATTTATTCTTACCGGTAAATGGAGACTGGAGTCATAAATTTGGTGGTGCAAGTGCAACAGGTGGTGCATTATTAGCTGATGGTTCAGTTCCTGGATCAAATACTCCAGCTCCATCAACTAGTGGTTACTATCAGATCATTGTTAACTTCCAAACTAACACATATACAGTTACTCCTTATTTAGGACCAGTTCCTCCTCCAAGTGGTTTATTTATTGTGGGAGATGCAACTGCAGGTGGATGGAATAATCCTGTTCCTACACCTTCACAACAATTTACTAGAATTAGTCTAACTGATTATCAGCTTACAGTTGCTTTAACTGCTGGTAAAGGTTATTTGCTATTGCCTGTAAATGGTGATTGGTCTCATAAATTTGGGGGATCTAGTGCAACAGGTGGAACCATATTAGCAGACGGAGCAGTTCCAAGTTCAAATACTCCAGCACCTGCTGTGTCTGGAAATTATTTGATTGATGTGAATTTCTTAACCGGTCAGTATACCCTTACTAAACAATAGTTCAACTTTTCGTTTAATAGTGGTTTTTGAAGAGCGGTCCCGAATTTTCGGGACCGCTCTGTTTTTAGAATCAATCATTAAAACTTGTATCAGTTGTAATGATTCGTGAATAAGATTTACCCTTTTTAAAACATTGCTTACATTGCACCAATAACAAGTGTCTATGCTTTACTCGATGACTGGCTACGGAAGAGCCGAACAAACCATTAACGGAAAAACTTTCTTGGTTGAGGTTAAATCTTTAAACGGAAAACAGTTTGATTTACGTTTAAATATTCCTTCTTTATTGAAACCCTTTGAATTTGATGTTCGTAATATTTTAAGCGAAGGTTTACAAAGGGGAAGTGTTGAATGTAATATTACTCTCAAACAAAATGGTGCCAGTAAACCTGTTACGATTAACACTGAACTTGCTAAAGCCTATTATCTGCCTGTTGCAGAACTGGCCGCTGAATTAAATTTACAAACCGGCGACATATTAAGTACCATCTTAAAATTACCTGATGTAATTACTCCTTCCACAGAAATGCTGAGCGACGAAGAATGGAAGGGATTTGAATTGGTTTTGAAAGAAGCTATATCTTTTTTAAATGCACATAGAATGGATGAAGGGAAGTCGCTGGAAAAAGACTTGCTTTTACGTTTAACCAATATTGAAATTCAACAAAAACAAATCGTTGAATTAGAACCCTTACGTCGCCAGCGTATTCGCGATGGATTATTAAAAGTGCTGGAAGAAAATGTAGGTAAGGATAATTACGATCCCAACAGATTAGAACAGGAATTAATTTACTACATAGAGAAAATTGATATTAGTGAAGAACAGGTTCGTTTGAACAATCACTGTAAATATTTCAGAGATATTTTAAATGAGAAAGATATGAGCAAGGGAAAGAAACTCTCATTTATTTTACAGGAATTTGGTAGAGAAATTAATACCACGGGTTCTAAAGCTTACGATGCAGTGATGCAGAAATGTGTTATATTAATGAAAGACGAACTAGAAAAAGCAAAAGAACAAGTTTTAAATGTTTTATAACTCAAAAGGATTAGCATCCCTTTTACCTTTGTAAAAATTAGTAAGTTGAAAAAAATAATTCTTGCAGTTTGTTTAATAAGTACACTTTGGTCTTGTAATAAACTTGACAGCTTTGAACAAACTGTTTTTTTTCCAGAACATCAATGGGCCAGCAAGAATCAACCAAGCTTTCAATTTGAAGTAAAAGATACTGTTGCTTCTTATAATATTTATGTGGTTATTCGGCACGAAGATGCATTTCATTTTAATAATCTTTGGCTGAATATCATTACCACAGCTCCATCCGAAAAATCTAATACACAAAAAGTTAATCTTCAACTTGCAAATAATGCCACAGGTTGGTTAGGTAGTGGAATGGACGACGTATTTGATCATCGAATTAGAATTACCAATAGCCCCATTCATTTAAAGAAAGGAGTATATCAATTTAGTTTACAACAGATAATGCGTGAAGATCCTTTGCCATCAATACTTAATGCAGGAATCCGCGTAGAAAAAATTCATTCATGAGCCCCTTACTGAAAAGTAAATTAACGCTTGTTACTGCAGTATATTGGATACTACTTTCTTACATGGTGGCTGCATTACTATGGTGGTTTATCGCTCTGGATAAACAAAATAGAATGATTTCCAATATCATGTTAAGTGAATTAAAACACGACGATCCAAATTATTATCGTGATGCAGTGACAATTGGAAACGCAACCCAAAGAAAAACCATTCAATTTATAAGCGAAGGAACTACCTTTTTAGTGTTGATTCTTGTAGGAGCTGTTTTTGTATTTAGAGCTACCCGACGCCAGATTAAATTGTCGCAGCAGCAGCAAAATTTTATGATGGCTGTAACGCACGAATTAAAAACGCCTATTGCTGTGGCTCAATTAAACTTGGAGACTTTACAAAAGCGACAACTAGACGAAGACAAAAGGCAAATGCTTATTAGCAATACCCTACAGGAAGCAAACAGATTAAATTCACTTTGTAATAATATTCTTTTTGCTGCACAATTAGATGCTGGTGCGTATGCCTCAAACAAACAGGAAATAAATTTATCAGACTTACTCGAAGGTTGTGTAGATAGTTTTAAAAATAGATTCCCTGCGAGAGTTATCGAAGAGAAAATTAGTGAATCAATATATATCATTGGCGAACCTTTATTACTACAGATGCTGGTGAATAATTTAATTGATAATGCCAATAAATATGCGAACAAAGGCACTCCCATTACGATATCATTAGATCAAAAAAATAATCAGGTTGAATTTTCAGTGGCAGATCTGGGCGAAGGCTTAGCTGAAGAAGAAAAAAAGAAAGTATTTGAAAAATTTT
>CAIJZG010000151.1 GCA_903825065.1 uncultured Bacteroidota bacterium | reverse complement strand
ATTCATTATACCCCAACCTATTCTGCTTGCCCTGCTGTGGATATGATTAATGCAGAAATAGGCGTTAGCTTACATGCAGCAGGGTTTAAAAATTTACACTTGGAACAAAAATTATTCCCAGCCTGGAGCACAGATTGGATGTCTGAATCCGGTAAAGAAAAATTAATAAAATATGGCATTGCAGCTCCAATTGGAAGAAGTTGTGATAATAGTAAATTAGAAGATTTAAAAATAGTATGCCCTCAGTGTGGTTCAAATCAAACAAAGCTTATTTCTGAATTTAGTAGTACAGCATGCAAGGCGCTTTATAAATGTAGTAGCTGTTTAGAACCATTTGATTACTTTAAATGTCATTAACTAGAATCTATTCACTTTTCAATTCTTAACTATGTCTTCCGTTTTATTTCATATTGAAAACAGTATCGCTTTTATTACACTTAATAGACCAGACAAGCTAAATTCATTTAATAGAGAAATGGCTATGCTATTTCAAAATTATTTAGATGAAGCCGCTTCCATTAAAGAAGTAAGATGCCTATACATTACTGGGTCTGGGAAAGGATTTTGTTCTGGGCAGGATTTATCAGAAGTAATCGTTCCTAATGGGCCTGGTATGGATAAAATTTTAAGCGAGCATTTTAATCCTATTATAAAAAAAATCAGAAATATTCCAAAGCCAGTAATTGCGGCCGTGAATGGTGTTGCAGCTGGTGCTGGAGTAAATATTGCCTTAGCCTGTGATATTGTAGTATCAAAAAATTCAGCTGTCTTTATACAAGCATTTTCTAAAATTGGATTGATTCCAGATAGCGGTGGTACTTATACCCTTCCGAGATTGATTGGTTTGCAAAGAGCATCTGCCTTAATGATGTTGGGCGATAAAATAACTGCTCATGAAGCTTATCAAATGGGTATGATCTACAAAGTATTCGATAATGAAAATTTTAATGGCGAATCAACCAGTATTGCAAATACACTTGCCAGCATGCCTACAAAAGCTTTGGCATACATTAAACATGCATTGAATCAAAGCTTTTTAAATTCGATGGAGCAACAATTAGAATTAGAAGATAATTATCAACAGAAAGCAGCTGCTACTTTCGATTTTAAAGAAGGGGTGAATGCATTTTTAGAAAAAAGGTTACCCATATTTAAAGGCGAATAGTTTTTGCTTTTTTGCACTAAAACAAGCAAGAAAATTATTTAACGTAACTTCGGACGTTGCAATCTGCAATTACTCATTTAATGAATTTATAGCGTGTCTGAAAGAAGTAATTTTATCGATCTCATTCGTATATTTTGTCATTCCGGCCATGGAGGTGCTGGTTCCCGTCATTTTATGCGAAATAAATTAACTGCAATGGGTGGCCCCGATGGCGGTGATGGTGGAAGAGGGGCACATATTATTTTAAGAGGCAATAGTAATTTATGGACTCTGTTGCACTTACGGTACTTTAAAAATGTTTTGGCAGAAGATGGAGAAATGGGTAGCAAAAATAATTGCACTGGAAAAGATGGTGCAGATATTATTATCGAAGTTCCACTAGGCACCATAGCAAGAGATGAAGAAACAGGTAAAATTGATGCAGAGATTTTAGAAGACGGTCAGGAAATTATTTTAATGAAAGGTGGTAGGGGTGGATTAGGTAATAGCAATTTTGCAACACCAACTAACCAGGCACCTGAACATGCACAACCTGGTGAACCAGGATTAGAGGGTTGGAAAGTATTAGAATTAAAAGTATTGGCAGACGTAGGTTTAGTAGGATTTCCCAATGCAGGAAAATCAACACTACTCTCTGTAATAACAGCTGCTAAACCAAAAATTGCAAATTACGCATTCACTACTTTAACGCCACAATTGGGGATGGTATCATATCGCGATAACAAATCATTTTGTATTGCAGATTTACCAGGTATTATTGAAGGCGCAGCTGAAGGAAAAGGTTTAGGACATCGTTTCTTAAGACATATAGAAAGAAACTCTGCACTTTTATTTTTAATTCCAGCAGATAGTAATGATCATCGTAAGGAGTTCGAAATATTAAGAAATGAATTAGAAGAATACAATCCAGAACTGCTACAAAAAGAATTTGTAATCGCTATCAGTAAATCAGATATGTTGGATGATGAATTAAAAGATGCAATAAAAAAAGAATTGCCATCAACCATTCCATTACTATTTATTTCTTCGATCACTAACAAAGGTTTAACAGAATTAAAAGATCTTCTTTGGGATACACTAAATAAACCACAATCTTAACAAGCTTATAAAAAGCTGATATACAGACAATTAGGGAATAAATAATTAAATTAGTAGGGTAATCTCAAAAAAATGGGGTTACCTTTTTTTATCTAGGGTATTAATCCTTGAATCGACCATCCTAGACAAACGTCAAAAATTAAGGATGCCTAGTTGATCATTTTGTCTACGTTTTGCTACACCATCTGAGAAGAAAATATCTGTTTTACAGATTGCTTGTGCCATCAAGAATTTAGTTATCAATTTATTTAATCTTAAAAATTAAAAAAAAACATGAAAAAGCAATCAATCAACACAATCGCAAAAAGATTTTTCTTAGGCAACGTTTTAGCAGCAATGTTCTTTCTTTCTGCAAGCGCAAACACAGGTAGTACAAGAGTTTTATCTATCGACCCAACTAAAAAAGTTGAAGTTAAATACGTAGGTACTGAAAAAGAAAGTTTATTCTTCAACGTTAAATTTAATAACGAAGCTGGTAAGTCTTTTAAAGTTTATGTATTAGATGAGAATGGTGAAGTTATCTACTCAGATAAATTTACTGAAAAAACTTTTGATAAGAAATTCGTTTTCCCTGCAAGCCAGGATGTAAACAAACTTACTTTTATTATCAATACAGAAAAAGGTTCTTACAAAGAAATTTTTGATGTGGCAGTTAAAACTAACACTGTTTCAGAAGTTAGTGTTACCAAAAAATAAGTGAATTAATTAATGAAAGTAACACTGATGATTATTTAATATTCTCAGTGTTACTTTTTTCTATTACTTATCATTAACAGATCCTAAGAATATTCCTTGAGGTCCGGTTCCATTTGTAAATCCATTCAGGAATATTGTGTACGACTTCCCAGCAACTGCTGTGAAATTTGCTAGCTGTGCTACTTGTACATTTGTTCCAGCTACTACAGCTGTTGCACTGAAAGAACCTGGATTTATTGGTATGTAAACAAAATTTGCATTTGTAGAGCTATTGATATGATCTAAATAAGTTCTTCCTGTAAATAATTTTGTTGTGCCAGTATCTGTTCTAATAATATCAAGAGAAGAAGTACCACTCACATAGTCAAAAAAACGAACAAAGGATTTTCCAGCAGGAGGTGCAGTTCTATCGTCAATGAAAATATTTCCTTTTAAAATCGCCATAGAATCATAAACAATTGCACTATAATAACCGTTTGGAGTAAAACTTATATTACCCGTTAAATAATTTACCGACGTTCCAGACTGATTCACAGAAAATGAACTACCTGATGCATCAACTGGAATATAACTTGTAGCTACACTATAACTTACTGCTCCTACTATTAAAGTGCTATTTACATACACATCAAATGGACTTGAATTTGGCGACAAATTTATAAATCGAAGATTTGTCATTGTTACTACTGGAGCTGTTTTATTACAAGAAATCAACGATAGCAATAAAAGGACAAATAGGAATGTATGGGTCAACTTTTTCATGGCAAGATTTATCATTAGAGAGATTCAATATTAAGTAAGTTCTTAGGATGTAAGGTTTTTATTTGCCTAAATATTTCCTAAAAAGCAAAAAAAATCCCCGGCAATTGCCAGGGATCATATACTACTAGTTAATATTATCCAACTGCTTCACTCTGCATACTCTTAGAGCTCTTCTTTCTATCATCTTCGTTCAACACCACTTTACGCATACGAATATTTTTAGGAGTAACTTCTATACACTCATCTTGTTGAATATATTCCATACACTCTTCCAAAGTGAATTGCAATTTCGGTACTATACGAACACTATCATCACTTCCGCTCGCACGGTGGTTAGTTAGTTTCTTCATTTCCACAGCATTCACATTCAAATCACCTGGTTTGATATGCTCGGCAATAACCTGACCAGCATAAACCTCATCGCTTGGCTCAATAAAGAAAGAACCACGATCTTGTAATTTATCAATAGAATAAGCGGTAGTTGTCCCACCAAATTTAGCAATCAAAACGCCATTACTTCTTCCAGGAATTGGTCCTTTCCAAGGCTTGTATTCAATAAAGCGATGTGCCATTACAGCCTCACCAGCAGTGTTTGTAAGCATTTGAGAACGTAAACCAATCAATCCACGAGAAGGTATTTCAAACTCCAAGTGTTGCATCTCACCTTTGCTTTCCATGATCTGCATTTCACCTTTACGTTGAGTAACCAAGTCAATTACTTTACCACTAAACTCTGCAGGAACATCCACTACCAAATTTTCATATGGCTCGTGTTTCTTTCCGTCAATCTGTTTAACCAATACTTGTGGATTACCAACGGTTAATTCATATCCTTCACGACGCATTGTTTCAACAAGGATACCCAAGTGTAATATACCGCGACCAAAAACCAAGAAACTATCCGCACTATCTGTATCTTCTACGCGAAGAGCCAAGTTCTTTTCTGTCTCTTTCATTAAACGATCACGCAAGTGACGTGAGGTAACAAACTTACCATCTTTACCAAAAAACGGTGAGTTGTTAATACTGAATGTCATACTCATGGTAGGCTCATCCACACTAATTACTGGTAAAGGTTCTGGATTTTCAATATCAGCAATAGTATCTCCAATATTAAAATCGTCTAATCCTACAACAGCACATAAATCGCCAGATAACACTTCTGTTACCTTACGTTTACCCATTCCCTCAAATACATATAACTCTTTTACTTTACTTCTCTTGAATGTTCCATCACCCTGAACCAAAGCAATAGTCTGTCCTTCTTTGATAAAACCACGAGTTACTTTTCCAATGGCAATTCTTCCTAAGAATGAAGAATAATCCAAAGAAGTAATCTGCATTTGTAAAGTTCCTTCGGTAATTTTTGGTTCTGGTACATATTTAATGATACCATCCATTAATGGAAGAATGTCTTCGGTTTGTGTTAATGAATCATTGAACCAACCGTTTTTACCACTACCATAAAAAGTAGGGAAATTCAATTGCTCTTCTGTAGCATCAAGGTTAAAGAATAATTCAAAAACAGCATCGTGCACTTCATCAGGACGACAGTTTGCTTTATCTACTTTATTAATAACTACGATTGGCTTCAAATTCAGATGCAAGGCTTTCTGTAATACAAAACGAGTTTGTGGCATCGGTCCTTCGAAAGCATCAACCAATAGGATTACACCATCAGCCATTTTCAAAACACGCTCCACTTCACCACCAAAGTCAGAGTGACCCGGTGTATCAATTACATTTATTTTTACCCCTTTATAGGTAACAGCAGCATTTTTACTGAATATGGTAATACCTCTTTCTCTTTCAAGATCGTTACTATCCATAATCAGATCACCAGTATCCTGATTGTCTCTAAATACTTTAGTAGTCTGTAAAATTCGATCTACTAATGTTT
>CAIJZG010000150.1 GCA_903825065.1 uncultured Bacteroidota bacterium | reverse complement strand
ATTTTCCAATCGATTCCTGCTAATGGTAGGATCAGCTTTCGGCCGTATTCTTTATTAAAATACAGACCAAACTTGAATTTCAGCGTTTTTTTATACTCATAGGTGGAAAGCGCAAACCCTCCAAATTGATTAAACTTTAATGAAGGGGCCGTGTTGCCTAGATTATCTATTCCCAGACTAGTTCTGGGAACAAATACAGTTATCAATTTCCATTTAGTATTCAGTTTTGTTAAAAAGCCAATGGGCAACCCTAAAGAGTTCAATTGAAATCTATTCGTTGCGTTCTTAAAAATATTGTTTGTATTTGAAATAGTATTTACATCCCATTTTTCAAAAAAAGGGCTAAATAGCAATAGTTTCGAGCCTTCTTTATTGAGCTTTATAGGCAGATTTAATTAAGTATTAAAATGGACTAACCTGTTTGTATTATTAAAGAAATTGAAATTAGGTCCAGTTGTATTTTGAATATTTAAAAGATCTAAATATGGCTGTGCTTTTAAGTATATATATGAGTTTAAAATAAAGACTATTAAAAAGAGGCTTTTTCTCATATATCTAATTTTTAGTTTGATGAGTGTTTTATCAAACTTATTATTAGATATATGCTTTACATAATTGAAGCAATTGGTGAATTAAAGCATTCCTAGTAAAAACTACTACCCTTATTTATTTGGAGCATTTCTCAGAGTTTTCAAACTAAATCCCAATTAGAACTGCACATTTTTTGCAATTCCTCCTAATCATTTTTTCAGAATCGGGAAATCTTACCAAAAAAATGGACCTACTTAAATCGGCTAACAGGTCTCGTTAAACAAGTGGGTCCACCCCCACCTTTTACACTAATATCATTTCCTTTATATTCAATTACCTTACAACCCGCTGCAATCAATCCGGCTTTTGTTTTTGGATTACCCTCCACCATCAAACAGGTTCTAGGAGCTAATGCTAAAACATTGCACCCCATACTTTCAAATTCTTCATCAGGTACTTCAACTAATTCATAGCCTTTCGAAATTAAAAGGTTTCTAAATGCTATCGGGATTAAAGGAGAATATACCACTGCAAGATTTGTGTCTACAGGACTTAATACCGACATCAAATGAAATACATCGGATGGCCCTTTATAGTGAGGAAGCGATACAGTAATCACTTCTACTTCCAATGGTTTTAATAAGGCTGTGAGTTGTCGAATTCCTTCTTCATTAGTTCTGTAAGTATGCCCTACAGCCAATGTGTGTTCATCTAGCCAGGCAACATCACCACCTTCCAAGGTTCCCGGTGCTACTATTTCACCAAGGACGGCAATGCCGTTTGCATCGAAAGCATCTTTTTCAGCTTTGGGTTCATTGATCCTTCCTGCTTTGCCCATATTACAAATAATCATTCCTTTATCTGTTGCGATAGCAGCATCGCGACAATAAATGGAATCCATATTCACAGAAGTATTCTGAGGGAAGTATAAAAGTTCTGCACCATTATCTTTTAAAATTTGTTCAAAAGAAGCGTACTCATTTAAAGATTTATCGATATCTGGTTTACCCAAATAATTTAATTCTTTCCAATGTGCATTAATATGTGCATCACTAATAAAAGCAGCGGAAGCTTGTTTAATAAAAAGTGTTTTGATTTTTCCGATTTCTGAATGTGCACTTGTTGACATACTATTAGTTTAAAATTGTTCTTTAAATTTTTTGATGTGTTTAATTTTATTTATCTCTTAGCCAAATGATCCACACATAAAATGGAATACCCGACATTAAAAGTAAAAATCCCCAATAAACTATTTCTTGACCGGACCCAATAATTATCCATAAACAAAACAAGAAAGAAAATGAAGATAATAAGATCGCTGAGATCCATCCTCTTTTTGTATTTATTTTATTTCCAACACGAATTATGATATATGCGGCTGTTGAAAATAGATACGGTATTAAAATCGTAAGTGTAGATAGTAAAATTAAAAATTTGAATTGATCAGCCAAGCCTTTCGTATAATTCATACACATTAATACGGAAACCAAAATACTTGAAATAATGATGCCAATTGCAGGAACACCATTCCCATTTTTTTTTGCAAATAAAGGAGGAAATAATTTGTCTTTAGCGATAGCAAAAGGAATTTGACCTTGTATCAATATATATCCATTCAATGCGCCAAATGCAGCAATAGCGGCACCTGCACTTACCAAATACCTAGCACTAGAGCCCCAGACTAATTCTGCTGCATCGGCAAAAGGGGTAACAGAATGTTGCAAGTTTTTTGCTGGAATCATTCCAATAATACTAATACTACTAATGATATAAATCAGGGTAGTAATTATAGTTCCTAACATTGTAGCTCTTGAAATAGTTTTGTCTGGATTGTCCACACTACTTGAAGGAATAGTTGCACATTCTAATCCAAGAAAAGCGAAGAAGGTTAAAGTAGCAGTAGCAGTTATTGCTGAGAAAAAAGTACCCCCACTTGCATTAAATGGGATAAAGTTTTTTAATTGGAAAAAAAATAATCCTGCAATCGCAACCAAGATGAGCGGTATCACTTTTAATATAGTAGTAACTAATTGCAATTTACCTGAAGCCAATATGCCCTTTGTATTTATCCAAGTAAGAAACCAAATAGCAACTAAACCCGCAGCCACTGCAACTATAGCATTATTGCCAAGGATGGGAAAAAAAGTACTCATAGCACTTACTAATGAAACTGCAATTGCAGCATTGGTACACCAAAGTGATATCCAATATCCCCAGGCAACTAAGAAACCAGCGAAATCTCCTAAGCCTTTTTGAGAATAGGCGTACGGACCACCGTCCACCGCAGGCAATAACTTACTTAAATTGGAAAATATTTTAGCTAACAATAATGCCCCTACAGCCGATATTACCCATCCAACTAAACTAATAGCACCATAATTTGCCAGTGTGGAGGGCATTAAAAAAACGCCTGCACCAATCATGTTCCCAACCACCAATGAGGTGCTTGTCCATATTCCCAATTTATTCGGGGTCTTTTGCATAAGTTATCCCAAATATATTTGTTATTAGGATTACATGATGGACTGATTTATGATTCGTTCAATGAGGCTAAATTTTATTCAAGAGCTTAAACTTAGTTTTTAATAAAATCAAATTGTTGCACTTGAAACCGTTTTTCCTGAATAATTCTAGCTAGGTTTTTGAATGTTTCCAATGGTGCTTTAGCAATAAACATATTAACCATCCAAGGTGGAATTCCACCACCAGGGTTAATTTTTAAAGTATAAACTACTTGAATTCTATTCAACCCAATGGGAGTTACTTCCCATGTAGCATTTGAAAATGGAACCCGTTGTAAACCGGCAATGTCTGGCACTATTTGGTTAATAGTATTAGCCTGAATAGTCATTTTTTTTGTGATAGAATCTTGATGTATCAATAAATCAATCACCATGTCTCTATTTAGCATGGGCCATGGCAAACTAGCTATAGCATAATAATAAAGATGATTAGGCGCCAATTTTTTTTCAAGTCTGGCGGTTTTAGTAGCCATTACCCATTCAGGTTGTAATTCGGGTTGTAAAACAATTGCAGCTAAAGAGGATAAGCTACCATTTAGCAAACAGCTAACTTTTATCGCATTAAATTTAGAATCAGTTAATTTACCTGTATAGACTTTAATTCCATCTTTGTCTTTTTTCAAAGACCATTCAGTTTGAGCATTACAAACAACTACAAAAAAAGAAACCACTAATAACAATTGCATCCTGATTTTAAAAGTTTCTTTCATGAATTATTAGATATGGTATCAAGTTAGGATTGAATTTCAAAAGTCAAGTAAATAATATAACTATTCATTACTTTTTTATTAATTGAGGATTCATTAACGTTTAGTTGTAAAATCATTAACGTTTCAATTATTAGATTACAAGTAAAACATGTTTAAACTCTTTGCCATTTTAGCATGCACCTTACTTTATTTAGTGCCAGGATTTAACAAAAATTCGAATGCTGCCTACGCATTTCAAAACAATTTATCAAGCGGTTATATTGATAGAGGTGATTCGATCGAATTTATATTTGGGGATCAGAAAATAATAAAAATAGGTCTGATGGATATTGATTTAGATAAGCGATGGAGTGAAATAAAAAAAGTAAACCTTGCTGGGGATTTTAATGGATGGAGTCCTAATAATGTATCATTCGTTATGAAACAAAAAGCTAATAAAATTTATACGCTTGCAGTTAGTAAGAAAATTATTGGACTAAAAGGGGAAGTGCATAAATTTAAATTTGTAGTTAATGAGAAATATTGGATCGAACCACCAAGGGATGCACTAAATAAAATTACTGGAAGTGATCATAATACCAATCTGTATTTAAAAATACTATAGCAGGTAATTGTTCAATTAAAAAGATTTCAGATTTTATCTGAAGTAATAACTAGGCATTTATTTAATATTCCCATTGCGATATAAAGCATTGGGGATATTAAAAACTCTTGCATACTTGCTGCAATTTCTTTAACCTGATAACTTACCATTCCAAATATCCAATCGTATAAACCAATGCATGTAATAGCGCTCAATAAACTTATATGCACCATATGCCAGAGATAAAGCATCCAAAAGTTTTGTTGCTTCCCCAAATGGGAAGTGCCCACCAGATAAACAATTAAAGTAGTTAAAAATTTAATTACATGCCTGCATTTTCTGGGTATTAAAATAGTTTCTCCCCTATCTGCAAATAATAAATAAAAAAGGCAATAGATCAGGACTATTAATGATAGCCCTGCTAAATAACGTTGTTGATTTGATTTATAAAGTCGCAGCATTGATTTCTGTTTTTCTGGTAAAACGAACCCAAAGAGCCACTATAACTGAGTAAACAATTGCCTTAAAAATAAAATGGTGCGAAAAATTAAAATAGGGATGATAATATTCTTTGATGAAACCCAGAAAAGAACACCGTGAAATGTTAATAGCATCTATAATAATCAAACCAAAAAAAATATACCAGGCTTTTTTTAAAATTGATACAGGAAAGCAAAAAATAAATCCAGCATATATCACCATTAATTCAAGGCCATTACACCCATCAGCAATATGCAATACTTTTTTATTGTTATGAACAATTTTAGTAACTGCCGCAATTTGAATTTGCCCTTCCATAAATATGGTATCAGAAATATTAATCGATTTAAAATTATGAAGGCCGCTAAAATTATTTAGTATATATACAGCTGTAGATCCTACATGACTGGTTAAGGGAGCATCAAGTATTCTGTTGTTTATTAAAAATAAAAGATACATTAATTTCCAGGCTATGAATAGTATGCATGCCTTACTTAAAAAATTTCTAACAGATCTTGGTATTAATAGATAGGAACTAAATATTTTTTTCGGCATTATCCCCATAACAAAATCGGGTTTTTTCTATTTGATGTTATTCTTTAACAGGAAACGAAATTGATATAATGGAAGGAGAAAAACAGGCATTTGTATTATAATTTTTTTTATATAATATTTTTACACTAGTGTCCGGTAAAAATAGTTATTAGTTCTTTGAAAGT
>CAIJZG010000149.1 GCA_903825065.1 uncultured Bacteroidota bacterium | reverse complement strand
TATTCTTTATTTTGTCACGAAATCATCTAAATATGAAGCATTTAAAATCAATATTCTTGCTTTTAGCAATTGTTCTTTTTGCGCAAATTTCATTTGCTCAGGTGAAAACAATTAGCGGAACAGTGAAAGATAGTAAAGGTCAAGGCATTGAAGGAGCTGTCATAAAAATTAAGAATAAAACAACCACAAGTACAGCTGATAAATCTGGAGCATTTTCAATTGCAGTTGGCAATAAAGATATTTTGTTAATCAGTTCTGTTGGTTTTCAATCAACAACTGTAAAAGCAGATGCAGCTAATTTTGCTATTGTTTTAGCAGAAGAAACTAAAGAATTACAAGAAGTAGTTTTATTAGGTAGTAGAAGAGGTGGAAGAGTTAAAACCGAATCACCTGTTCCGGTTGATGTAATTAATATGAATGCTGTTGGTCAAAATACGGCTCGTGCCGATTTGGCTTCACAATTAAATATGGCAGTTCCTTCATTTAATTATAATAAACAAAGTGGTGCTGATGGTTCAGATGCAATTGACTTTGCTAGTTTAAGAGGATTGGGATTTGATCAGACTTTAGTGTTAATTAATGGGAAACGCAGACATTTATCTGCTTTTGTAAACGAATTTGGAACACGCGGAAGAGGAAATAGTGGAACAGATTTAAATGCAATTCCGGAAGCTGCAATTGATCGTGTAGAAATCCTACGTGATGGTGCTTCTGCTCAATACGGTTCTGATGCTATTGCAGGTGTCATCAATATTATTCTAAAAAAGGATGTGCAAAAATTCACAGTAAATGCAGGGTATAGTGGTTATTATGATCACAAATACAATACTTTGAATAATGTGGATCCATCACAATATTATACCGGTAGTCAGTTAGATGGAAAGACTTTTAATTTTGGCATTAATTATGGTTTACCAATTGGGAAAAATGGTGGCTTCATAAATTTTGGAGCTAACTTTTTAAATCAAGGCAAAACATTTAGAGCATTGCCCGATACCAACTTTACAACAAATCCAAATTCACAAACAGTTGCACCTTATATAGCTGAATATAGAAGAGCATTTGGTGATGGATCAGTTACTACAGGTGGTGCAATGTTCAATGCAGAAATTCCATTAGCAGGAACAAAAACTACTTTCTATTCTTTCGGTGGATATAACTATAAACATTCAAATGTGTATGCATGGTCAAGAAATTTTTCAGATCATCCTGAAAAATTTCCAACAGATGCAAATGGAAATTTAATTTTTGTTCCAGGAATCATGCATGAAATTAATCCATCTGGTAGTACTGTAAATCCAGCTAACGTTTATTATAATCCTCAGGAAGATGTGTATATTAAAGATGTTTCTCTTTCTTTTGGTTTTAAGGGAACTAGTAAAACTGGTTGGGATTGGGATTTAAGTAATGTGGTTGGGTATAATGATTTCCATTATTTTGGAAACAATACTTTTAATGCAACCCTTGCAAACCCTGTTGCTAAAACACGTTTCGATGATGGAGGGTTTAGCTTTTTACAAAACACCACTAACTACGATATCAGTAAACGTTATAATAGTATTGCACAGGGTTTAACATTATCCTTCGGTGCTGAATTCCGTTATGAGCAATACAAAATATATAAAGGAGAAGATGATTCTTGGGGTTATACAGTTGCACAAAGAAATTTCCCCAATGTTGGAGAAACTAGAGATATTGCTTCAGGTTCACAGGGCTTCCCTGGTTTTAGACCAACAGATGTAGTAAATGCAACAAGAACAAATTTGGGTGGTTATGCAAATGCTGCAATTGATCTTACAAAACAATGGTTAGTTGATGCCGCAGTTCGATTAGAAAATTATTCAGATTTTGGTTTTGTAAATACTTATAAACTAGCATCTCGTTATAAAGTAACTGATAATTTTAATTTACGTGGTTCAGTAAGTACAGGGTTTAGAGCTCCTTCATTACAACAGATTAATTTCAGTAATATTAATACCAATATCGTTGCTGGAAGTTTGCAATATATATGGTTAGCTCCTAATACAAGTCCAGTTGCAAAAGCTGCCGGCATACCAAAATTAAAACAGGAGACTTCTGTAAACGGAAGTTTGGGCTTCGCATACAAACCTGTTAAAAATTTAACCATCACTGTAGATGGTTATTGGATTCAAATTAAAGACAGGGTAATTTTCTCTGGCCAATTCAATGCTGGCCTTCCTGCTTTAGCTCCCTATATGCCAGTAGTTTCACCTCCACTAAACTCAGTTCAGTTCTTTGCAAATGCAGTGAATACTACTAACACAGGACTTGACATTGTTTTTGATTATACTAAGAAATGGGGTAAGAATGGCTTTAAAGCTTTGTTAGCTGGAAACTTGCAGAATATAAGTATCGACAAAATTAATATTCCTGCTCCTTTGAATACTAACTATTATGATCAGCAAACTTTCTTTAGTACAAGAGAGCAGTCCTTCTTAATTGCATCTGCACCTAAATCTAAATTCTCATTATTACTAGAATACACTGCTGATAAGGTAACTTTTGGTACACACCTTACTTATTTTGGTAAATTAACTACGAAAGGATATGGTTATGCAAGCTTACCGAATGCTGCAGCAGGTGGACCTGGCGGTACAGGAATTTCTGATGCTGGATTAGGGTATGATCCATATGTAACAACTGATAATGGAAATTCTGTAGTACCAGAAAATTTCATTTATAATGGTAAACTGACTACTGATCTTTATACTTCTTTTCAATTAAGTAAAGGAGTATCTTGGGTACTAGGCGTTGACAATATTTTCAATGTGCATCCAGATATCTCTGCAACTGCTGGCGCGAAGATGAGTTCTTGGGGAGATAGCGAATCAGGCGGACCATTTGATGCTGTTCAAATGGGATATAATGGTATGAGACTTTTTAGTCGAGTAGTATTACGATTCTAATATTAATATGCTTTCAATAATTAAAAAGCCGGATCAAATTTGATCCGGCTTTTTTGTGTCTTTTATTTTAATAAAGATTGAAGTGTTTGAATGTCTTCGGGTGTTGTTCTGCAGCAACCCCCAATTATTTTTGCTCCTGCAGTAAACCATTTTTTTGCGTCGTCAATAAAACGGCTATGTTGATGGTTGCTGGATAACCAACATTTATTTATTGGATCATAAATCTCTCCTTTATTCGGATATACTAATATAAGTTTTGAAGATGCTATTGCAGCAATATTGATTAATGATTCAATAAATTGAGGCGAGGTACAATTAATACCCACAGCAATGATTTGTGGAGACTCGTTTAAAAATTCTACGGCATCTGATAAAAGTTCACCACTACTTAGATGTATTTCGTCTTTGCAACTAAAACTTATCCAAGCTTGAATAGTTGGAAACTCAAGAAATAATTCCTTTAGTGCTATGGCTTCGTCAATACAAGGGATAGTTTCGCAGGCAATTAAATCAGCTCCTGTTTCAACCAAAATTTTCAATCGATATCTATGAAAATTTTTAAGATCTTCAATACTTACTCCATAGTTGCCTCTATATTCCGAACCATCAGCTAAGGAAGCACCATATGGTCCAACGGAGGCAGCAACAAGTGGTTTCTGCGTAAAATTCTTCAATTTTATGGCATCTTCTCTTGCTTCAAATGCTAATACAGCACTAAGATTCATTAAATCAATGGCTTCTTTTTCAGTATACCCTTGTTTTATAAAGCCATCAAAACTAGCCTGATAACTTGCTGTTGTAATCACATCTGCACCGGCCATTAAGTAATCAAAATGAACACTTTGAATGAGCTTTGGATCTTCTTTCAAAATCTTAGCCGACCACAAAGCATGATTCAAATCAGCACCCCTGCTTTCTAATTCTGTTGCCATCGCACCATCTAATACTACAAATCCTTTTTCGCGAATAAAAGGGTAAAATACATTTTCCATTAATAAAAATTCAAACTGCAATGTAGGAATTGTAAATCCCCTGAATAAAAATCATTTTTTAAGATGTGCAAAACAGCGGTTAAATTTACTTTCCAGTTATATTTAAAATATTAAATTCCCAATATGCAGTTTAAGAAATTTACGTTAGTTTTTATACTCAGCTTTTTAATATCCAACTTGTTTGCTCAAAATAAAACCGTAGTATTTCAGTCGGATTTCGGTTTGAAAGATGGAGCAGTTTCTGCAATGAAGGGTGTGGCAATGGGCGTAGCACCTGATTTAAAGCTATACGATTTAACACATGAAATCCCAGCTTATAATATTTGGGAAGCTGCTTATCGATTAGAACAAACTGTACCGTATTGGCCTGCAGGAACAGTATTTGTATCAGTGGTAGATCCGGGAGTTGGCACTAATCGCAAATCGGTAGTTGTAAAAACCAAGACAGGACATTTTATAGTAACACCAGATAATGGAACCCTTACATTGATAGCTTCATCATTAGGAATTGCTGAAAGAAGAGAAATTAATGAAGCTGTGAATAGAAGAAATGGTTCGCAGAAATCCTATACTTTTCACGGAAGAGATGTATATGCTTTTACCGCTGCTAGATTAGCATCAGGAACCATCACATTTGATCAAGTGGGAACTTTATTGCCGAATGAAGTAGTTACCTTACCTTATCAGAAAGCTGTAAAGGAAGGCAATCAGTTAAAAGGGAATATTACCATTTTGGATATTCAATATGGTAATGTATGGACTAATATACCTGCTGAAATGGTACAGCAAATAAATTTAAAATACGGACAAAATCTTAGTATTCGAATTTTTCATAAAGGAGTAAAAGTTTGGGAAGGTCAAGCTCCTTATTGCGAGACCTTTGGAGCAGTAGCAAAAGGTAAACCACTTGTTTATTTAAATAGCTTGATGCAATTATCAATTGCATTAAACATGGGAAGTTTCGCTGATACCTATCATGTGAGCAGCGGAAGTGAATGGAGTATTAACGTACATGCAATAGATAAAAAATAGTTAGGCTTTCTTTTTCGAAAAATAATAAATGGGAATTCCTATACATGTAATTATTGTCCCAAGTAAGGAATTGATGATGGGTGTTGTTCCATTTTTATAATTAGTAATATCCGTATAGAGTGTAGAACATAGAAAGAAAGCAACAAAAACTACAAAGAGTAAAGGTACTATTGGGTATCCCCAAACTTTATAAAAACGGGGAGTATCGTGCAATTTTTTTCGAAGTAAAAAAACGCCAAGAGTGCTCATACCATAGAAAAACCAGCTAACAAAAATGAGCATATCAGTCAACATATCAAATGAACCGCTGAATATAAGAACACAGGTCCAGATAGCATTTAATATCAAGGCATTTCCTGGTGTATTGAATTTTTTTTGAGGTTTACCAGCCCAAGCAAACCATCGATTTTCTTCGCTCATTGCATAAGTCACTCTTGCTGTTGCAAGTACATTTGAATTGGTTGTTCCAAGTGTGGAGAGCATAACCATTGCAGCAATTATTCCACCTCCAATGAGTCCCCATGTTATTGTAGCAGAATCAGAAGCCACAAAAGGTGAAGCTGCCATTTTATCGATAGGTAAAACGTAGATATAAGCAAGGTTTACCAATACATAAATAACTATACAAAAACTTAAGCCCAAGAAAAGACTTTTCGGAATATTTTTTTGCGGGTCTTTTATTTCACCTGCAACGAACGTAATATTATTCCATCCGTCATAAGCCCAGAATGCACCTGCGATGGCAGCCATATAGGCACTCACCAATGCCCAACCATGTGGCATACTAGGCATAGAAGTAACAATATTATGTAAGCTCCCTTTACCAGAAAATAAAATGCCACCAATTAAAAGTACGATGGCTATTGCTTTTAATGAGGTAAGAACTCTTTGTAAAGCACCACTATAAGAAACACTTAAATAATTAACTAGCGTTAATAATACTATCAGTAAAACGGTTAAAATTTTTACGCCAAAATTTTCAAGGGGATATATATTACCTACGAATGGAATGTGAAAAAAAATTGTTTTTTCAATGGCAGCACTAAAATGAGGTAGCTCTACAAAATAATTGGTGTATTGTGAAAATACGTAAGCTATAGAAGCGTTACCAGCAGTATTAAAAACCGCAAAAGATGCCCATCCATACAGAAATGCAAAAGCGTCGCCATACATTTTTTTAAAGAAAACGTATTGTCCGCCTGTTTCAGGAAACATGGCAGCAACTTCTGCATTACTCAAAGCGCCAAAAAGGGTGATGATTCCGGCAACTATCCAAACACTAATAAGTAAAATAGGGGAACCCAATTGTGATGCCATCAAGGCTGGCTTCATAAAAATGCCTGATCCGATTACGCCACCTATTACAAGTGCAATTGTTGTGTTTAATGATAAACTTCTTTTGAATCCACTCATGAGTTCAAAGATTCTGCTAGCAATGTATGAAAATGATGAGTGCCCTGCTCTCTATTCACAGCATACCTTCCATGTTTATAAAATCGAGAACGGATTCCACGTTGAACATTTTCTACTACTTCTTCATCTTCTGCCTCAACTGTAGTTAATCCATTTCCTGCACCTTGATCTAATTTAGAAGCGTCATACACAAAAGTTAGAAAACGAACTTTTGTTGTTGATTCCGTTTGGGGTTCAATGATATTTAATGATAATCCCCATGGATAAAAATTGAACATCATATTAGGGTAAACCCAAAAATAAAATGCTGCTACTTGTTTACCATAGTATTTACTATCTGTAGGAAGTTCAAAAGCACTAACGCCTTCTTTTGCAATACCAACCTGTAGATTTGAATATTTAAATGTTTCTGTAGTATAATTTTTAAATTCAATTACTGCATTCAAAGTTGGATGAACAAAAGGAATATGAAATCCTTCGAGATAATTTTCACAGTAAAGTGCCCAGTTGGCATTAACCATAAATTCATTACAAAGATCCTGTCGGTATTCCATCTTATCTAGGGGTAGCCAACCAATAATTTCTTGCATTTCTTCAAAAAAAGCAGCTACCGGAAAAATTGGATTCAAACTGGTGAATAAAAGTTTACCCCATTCAAAAAGCGGTAACTGTTTTAAATGATTATTCTCTGGAATGAAATTTTCAACTTCATTAAATTCAGGCATAGAGATGAAACGGCCATTTAAATGAAACAAGCGCCCATGATATTTGCATCGGAGTTGGTTTATTTTACAAGGTTCATACACCATTAAATTTCCACGGTGGTTACATACATTCGACAAACAATGCAATTTGTTTTCTTTATCTCTAGTAATAACTAAAGGCTCGTTGATATAATTTTCTAATAAGTTTACAGGATGTGCAGATCCAGTTTCTTTCACTTGATCAGAGTGGCCAATATACTGCCAGCTAGGTACAAATATTTTTTCTTTAGCCAATTCAAAATACTGTCGATCAATGTAAAACTCCTTTGCAATTGTTTTTGCCCTGGCAATATTAGGGTCGATATAAAATCCAGACATGAACACTTATTTGTTTAAATGTAGGAGATTTAACGGATATTAATTAACAATGATGATCTGTGAAGTAAACTATGCAGTAAGGGCTAACGTCCGAGTTGTTTATAGACTTCTTTTCCCCAGCCTAAAGGCCGGGGTTAACATTTCTTGCTATAAGAACTAAGTATCAGCGTAAGCCAAGTAATTAGTCTAGAATAATTTATTCGTAAAACATATTAATCCTATGCTTCAGCCAAGTAAATTGCCTAATTAAATTATTAATAAAACATATTAACCCTAGGCTTAAGCCTTACTGCTATTATCAAAAAAAATCCCCAGCTTGAAAGCTGAGGATTACTATATCTAAAATTGATTTTATTTTGATAAAACTAGTACCTGGAAACTTCCTGCTACCATTTTAGGTCTGGTTCCTTTAGGTGCATCAGCAGGAATGGCCTCCATATCGGCAGCTGGCAGATAAAGCTTATGCGTTTTCGTATCGATTGTCATAGTGCGTGCAGATCTTTTAGTTGGTACAGTTTCTAAAACAACAAAACTATTGGCGCTTTGTTCCTTTACAATAGTTATAGTGCCTGAGCCATTGGATGTAAATATTAAGTTGCTACTAGGATCAAAAGCTGCGCCATCGCAACCTTCTCCAATGGGTAGTTGTGCAACGATTTTTCCATTGGTTGCATCCATCGCCACCAATAACTTATCGCAAGTTGCAAAAAGTCTTTTCGTTTTTAAATCAATCACTAATCCGGTAGGTTCTTCCCCTGGGAGTAATGACCAATGATTTAAGACCGTATATTTTATTAAATCAATCACTACAATTTCATTTTTGTCTTCGCTATTTACATAAAGCTTACCCATATTGTCACTTACTGCAGTTTCTGGTTTACCTCCAACGGGTATTGTTGCCACCACTTTTTCTGTTACCGCATCGATGATTGTTAAATCTTTACTGCGACCATTACAAGTAATAATCTTTTTTGTGTATTCGTCATACATGATAGCATCAGGATTTTCTCCTGTGCTAATTTGAGATAATACAGCAGCAGTTTTTAAATTAAAAACTGTCACATTATTTAAACGGCCATTACTTGTATAGCCCTTTCCAAGTGCAGAATTAAATGCAATACCATGAACACCTGTTGTATTGGCGATTACACCCAATGAATCGCCTGTTGCTTTATCTAGGATATTTACCTGGCCACCATGCGATACATACAATCTATTTGAATTTTCATCAACAGCTATATAGTCCCAACCACCGGTACTTGCAATGTGAAAGGTGTTAGTTAATTTATAACCACTTGTTTTTTGCGCGGAAATTTGATTCATTGAAATTGTTAATGAGACAATTACAGTTAATCTGATGAACAAATTTTTCATATTTTTTTGTTTAGTGTTTATTTATATCAAACTTAATTAAGCATTTTGTAGCAATTCTGAATCCCGGGTTATTGAATTCTTATTTTTGTAAAATAAACGAATCAAACTAGGCAATACAATTAATAATAGGGGAAGAGCAATTATAAACCCCCCAATTACAGCGATAGCTAGTGGTTGATGTAATTGGGCTCCAGTTCCAATACCCATTGCAATTGGAAGCAATGCAATGATAGCACCGAGTGCAGTCATTAATTTAGGCCTCAACCTGGTTGAAATACTATAAATAATTGCCTCATCCACATTGTTTGAAAGTTTCAAAGATTCACGGAATTGAAGGAAAGTAAATATGGCATTTTCACCAATAATTCCCACTATCATAATCAAACCAGTATAGCTACCTACATTCAAAGCAGTTCCAGTAAAATACAATCCCATATAACTTCCACTAATGCCTAACACAGAAATTAATAAGATGATCATGGAAATACTAAAGTCTTTGAATAAGAATAAGATAACACCAAATACCAATAAACTTGAACTGATTAAAATGATGAGAAGTTCTTTGAATGACTGTTGTTGATCAGCATAAGAACCCCCATATACAATTGCATAGCCTTGGGGTAAAACAATATTATCGTTGATTGATTTTTGAATGTCTTTAATAGTACTTCCCAAATCCCGTTTTTCCAATCTTGCAGTAACAACTCCCATGGATTGCAAATCCTCTCTTTGAATTTCTGCGTCACCATTGTTAATGCGAATATTTGCTAATTGGTTAATAGGATGCAGTTTACCACTTGGTAAAAAGATAGGCGTTTTTTCAATATCTGCTACACTGAGCGTTTTGCTTCCTGGATAAATTAAACGCAGATTACTTAACTGATTTTTATCATACACAGTTCCCACCAAATTTCCTTCTAAAGAAGATTGCATTTGAAATTGCAAATTCGAAGCTGTGATACCATACTGAGCCATAGCACTGTAATTCGGTTCAATATTAATGGAAGGTCCTGCTATAACAATTCCATCGAATACATCAGCTGTACCTTCTACCTTACCAATGATTGCTGCAATTTTTTTTGAAAGTGTTTGTAATGTTGCTTGATCATTTCCAAAAACTTTTACTTCAATAGGTTGTACAGACGTCATTAAGTCACCTAACATATCTCCAATTACCTGACCAAAATCGATTCTTAAAGCTGGTTGAGTAGATTCTACCTTCTTTCTAATATCACTGATAACTTCTTCTGTAGTTTTTGTTCTCGACTTTTTTAATTGAATCAAATAATCACCTCTGTTTGGTTCTGTGATAAAGAAGCCCATTTGTGTTCCAGTTCTTCTACTATAGGCTTCGACTTCTGGAACTTTCACTAAGATCTTTTCTACTTCTCGTAAGATCCTATCCGTTTCTTCTAAGGAAGTTCCTGGGGGCGAATTATAATCTAATACAATACTGCCTTCATCCATTTCAGGTAAGAACCCTGTTTCTAGTTTAGGATATATGAAATATACCGAAAAAGCAAGCGCACCAATAATGATTAAACTTAGATAAGGTTTAGTAATAAAAAATCCCACCCATTTCTGGTTAGGTACTTTGTGTTGAACTTTGTTTTTCTTAACTCTATTAACCTTTCGAGATAAACGTAAATAAATAACGGGTAATGCTATCCATGTTACGAAAAAGCTACAAACTAAAGTAATGATCATCGTATCTGTCATTACTTTAAAATAAGCACCTGCTACTCCACTCATCAATACAAAAGGTAAAAATATAACAATAGTACTTAAAGATGATCCCACCATGGCAGGAAGTAAATAATCTAGCGCTTTCTTAACTAGTTTATTGGAGGGTTCTTCAGGATGTTCTTCGTGGGTTCGATGAATTTGTTCCACCACTACAATTGCGTCATCAATAATTAATCCAATCGCAGCAGCTAAAGCCCCCAATGTCATAATATTTAAAGTTTGACCAATAGCGTATAAACATATAATCGAAAGGCATAAAATTACTGGTATGGTAATAAGAATTACTGAACTAGCTTTTAAAGAGCGTAGAAAAATAATGGCAACAATAATTGCTAATGCTAACCCCACAAACAAACTATCCGTTACACTTTTAATACTGTCTTTTACAAAATCTGCTTGTACATAAAAGGGTTGAATAGTAACATCTTTTGGAATTATTTTTTTAAGTTCTTTCAGTTTTTGGTTCATCCTTTCGCTTAGATCAACCAGATTTGAATTGGGTTGTTTAATTACAGCCAATAATATTCCTTCATGCCCGTTTGCATTAACTTTGATATATTCTTTAGCTTCCTGAATTTGAACTTCTGCTATGTCCTTTAATAAAATAATTCGTTTCCCATTATTACTGAGAACGATATTACTTAATTGTTCTTTTGAACTTACTGCTGCATCAGTTACAGTCAGGTAAAGCAAGCGATAATCCGAAAGGTATCCGTTTGATTTAATAAAATTGGTTTGTGCTAATGCAGTATTCACCATATCTGGTGTTATTCCAAGAGAACTCATTTTCTGTACATTCAAAACCATCCAGTATTCTTTTTGTTTACCACCAATGATGCGTATTTCAGATACGCCTTCCACTTGTGATAAAAAAGGTTTGATGGTATACATCGCCAAAAGTTTCATTTCTATAGGCGATCTGTTTTTACTTTCTAAAGAGAATCCAGTAATTGGAAGAATTGAAGGATTCATTCTCTCAACAGTAATTTGAATATCTGGTGGCAGCGTATTTTTTATTTCATTAATCTTAGATTCAATTCGCTGCTTGCTGATGTCGATATTCGTATTC
>CAIJZG010000148.1 GCA_903825065.1 uncultured Bacteroidota bacterium | reverse complement strand
CTGTAACACATACTTACACATCAGCTGGAACTTATGATGTAAAACTCATTCTAACAGATTCTAATTATTGTAACAAATTGGATAGTCTTCCGCTACAATTACATATAGCAGCAAATATAAAAGCTCAGTTTCAAACTCCTTTTGCGGGTTGTGCACCTTATAGTGCTGTGTTTAATAATACTTCATTAGGTGGTGTTGATTTCATTTGGGATTTTGGTGATGGGTCACCAATTTCTAATACAACCAATCCTAGTCATAATTATGCTAACATCGGCACTTACAATGTGGTACTTGTAGCAAATGATCCCAATAGTTGTAATTTAACTGATACTTTCAGTTTTACAATTAATGTACTTTCAAAACCTTCTTCCAGTTATACTTATTCACCTCAGCCAACTTTACCCAACACTGCGGTAGTGTTTACTAATAATAGTGTTGGTGGCACTTTATATAAATGGACATTTGGGGATGGGGATTCTTTAATTACAAATAATAAAAGTGAATTTGTATCTCATATTTATCCTTCAACAGGAACTTATAATGCTTGTTTGATAACGTTTAATGCAGGAGGTTGTAGCGATACTCTATGTCAGCAGATAGCAGTTACTATTAATCCTGGATGTGATGTGCCGAATGCTTTTACGCCGAATGGAGATGGAACAAACGACCGCATTTATGTTAGGGGATTTGGAATTGCACAAATGACTTGGCGCATTTATGATCGATGGGGAAATATGGTGTATGCAAGTGCTGATAAAACGCAAGGCTGGGATGGTACTTTTAATGGAAAAGTATTAGCACAAGATGTGTATTATTATACTTTACAAGTAGTATTTAGCAATAAAGACTCATTTGTTAAAAAAGGAGATATTACTTTATTAAGGTAATTGAATGGCTATGGAAAAATTGAAAAAAATTATAGGTAGTTGTTTTTTATTTTTTACGATTCATGCGAGTGGACAGGACCTGCATTTTTCTCAATATTTCAATGCGCCTTTATTAGTGAATCCTGCCAACACAGGATTCAATCCAGATTATAGATATAGGATCGGCGGAAACTATCGGACACAATGGGCCAATGTAGGAACACCTTACAATACAATGAGCCTTTGGGGAGATTCAAGGGTGCTGGAAGATAGATTTGAGAATGGCTGGCTCGGCATAGGTGGCTCCATTTTAAAAGACGTGGCTGGTTCTGGTAGCTTAAGTAAAACCGGTGCTTACGGTGCTATTGCATATCATCAAATGCTAGGTTATAATAGTTTGTTGAGTGGTGGATTTTCTTTGGGATATGTTCAAAACACCATTGATATTTCTAAACTTAATTTCGATAATCAATGGAATGGAAAATTTTTCGACATGACCATTCCATCAAATGAACCGTTTGCCTATAATCAGGTAGGATATCTTGATTTGAATATAGGTTTGAACTATGCTTATTTTGCATCTGATAATGTTTATATCAATGCGGGTATAAGTCTTATGCATGTGAACAGACCTCAGGAAAGTTTTTTTAGTTCATCTGTGATTGACAATCGATTAAATAGACGATATACTGCATTCGCCAATGCCAGTATCAAGATTCAAGATCTTTGGATTGTAAATCCCAACATATATGTTAGTAAAATGGGTGCTAGTTGGGAAACAGTATTAGGCGTAAATGCAAATCGTAATTTGAGCGGTGATGGAGAGCAACAATTAATTGTTGGTTTTTATTATCGGAATCACGATGCCTTAATACCTATGATTGGATATCAATTAAACGATTTAAAATTTACTGTTAACTATGATGCAACTGTTTCTACTTTGGGTAGTTTAAATGGCACAAGAGGAGCTTATGAATTGTCGATAGTTAAAAGCGGTGTTTTCTCTACAAGTTCTAACGTTATCAAATGTCCTACTGTTAAGTTCTAGTAATTAATCGATCCTTCATTCTTATTTTTGGTTTTTATGGGGTAAGCTAGCTATTATGCTGCTTAATTTTTATCTTGCAGCTAATCAATTGCTACTTATGAAATATTTACCATTAGATCCTGCCATTTTTATTGAAAATAGAAAGCGCTTTATAAAGGAAATGAAGCCTAATAGTATAGCCATTTTTGTTAGTAATGATGAATGGCCTTCCAATGGAGATGCTTTGCATGCATTTAAACAAAATACAGACTTGTATTGGCTTACAGGTGTGGAGCAGGAAGATACCATGGTAATTTTATTTCCAGATTGTCCTGACCCGAAATATAGAGAAGTGTTGGTATTGGTTCGTCCGAATGAATTAAAAGAAAAATGGAACGGGAAAAGATTACGTGCTAATGAAGCTTCAACAATCTCTGGTATTAAATCAATAGTTTGGCTGGATAGTATTGATGCATTGTTGCAAACCTGGGTACATTTAGCAGACACTGTTTATTTAGACTCCAATGAAAATGATAGAAAGGATTCATTGATTCAATCTCGCGATTATCGTTTTATTGCAGAGATGAAAAGCCGCTACCCTTTACACAATTATGCAAGAGCCGCAAAAATCATGAAAGAGCTTCGCGGTATTAAAACCAAGAGTGAAGTGGCCGTTTTGCAAAAAGCCATAGACATTACTGACAATACATTCCGCAGGTTATTGAAATTTATTAAACCTGGGGTAATGGAATATGAAATTGAGGCTGAAATATTTCATAGCTTTTTAAGTCAACGATCTACGGGTCCTGCCTATGGAAGTATTATTGCCAGTGGGGATCGTGCTCGAACTTTGCATTATGTCTCAAACAATCAAGAATGCAAATCTGGTGAATTGATCTTGATGGATTTTGGTGCTGAATATGGCGGTTATTGTGCAGATTTGACCAGAACAGTTCCTGTAAATGGCAAGTTTACTGCGCGTCAAAAAGAAGTGTATAATGCATGTTTGAATATTCATCATTTTTGTAAGGGCATTTTAAAACCAGGTATTAGTATTGTGGATTATACAGACAAGGTTGGAGAGGAAGCAACTAATCAATTTTTAAAAATCGGATTAATTACTAAGGCAGATGTAAAGAATGAAGACAAAGAAAACAGGGCTTACCGAAAGTATTTATATCATGGTATTTCTCACCATTTGGGAATTGATGTGCATGATCTAGGAACCAGAACAGCTCCTATTAAAGCGGGGATGGTGTTTACCATCGAGCCAGGTATTTATATAGAAGAAGAACAAATGGGTATTCGTATTGAAAATAATTATTGGATTACAAAAAATGGTAATCAGGATTTGATGAAAAATATTCCGATCACAGTAGCGGAAATTGAAGGACTGATGAAAAAATCATAGCACTTACATGAAGAAACAAATCCCTAATCTGTTTACCCTGGCCAATCTTTTTTTCGGATGTATGGCAATTGTATCTATTATGCAATCTGGTTTATCTGTTAGCTATGATGCCAACGGAGAGAACTTGGTAGAGATCCCGGAAAGAATCTATATGGCAAGCATCTTTATTGCAATAGCTGCCATTGTTGATTTCTTTGATGGCTTCGTGGCCAGACTATTAAAAGTGCCATCCGAGTTGGGTAAGCAATTAGATTCATTGGCAGATGTGGTTAGTTTTGGTGTTGCACCAGGATTAATCATTTATCAATTTCTTCGATTGAGTTTTTCTCAATTAGAAGGTGGATTGGAAATAAGCAGTCTTTTTTTATTACCCGCTTTTATTGTTCCCTGTGCCGGTGCCTATCGATTAGCCAGATTTAATATTGATACTGAACAGAGTTTTGGATTTAAAGGGGTACCAATACCCGCTATTGGCATCTGGATTGCCTCTTTCCCTTTGGTTTATTGGTTTAGTAAAGATACCTGGGTGATACATTTATTGAGGAACTACTGGTTTTGGTATGTAGTTATTATTTCGGCTAGTTATTTAATGGTTTCAACATTGCCCATGATGGCTTTGAAATTTAAGCAGTTTTCTTTGAAAGCCTTATTGCCATTCATTTTGATTGCTATTGTGGCCATTTTTTCTGCCTTCCTTTTTGGTTGGCTTGCTGTAACACTTAGTTTTATAGCGTATACAATTCTATCTTTGTACTATAAATAACTTAATTCAACTTGTATGATTTATAATGTTCAGATTAAAGTAATGCCACTAAAAGATTTGTTAGACCCACAGGGAAAAGCCGTGATGGGTGGATTAAAGAATCTTGGAATAACAAGTGTTTCAGATGTTAGAGTGGGCAAACATATCACATTGGCAGTGGAAGCCGCAAGTGAAGATGCTGCGAAGCAAGTTGCACAAGAAACCTGTCAGAAATTATTGGCAAATCCGGTAATGGAATTTTTTGAAATAGAAATGATCAACTAGATTCATTTCTATGCTCTACCTTGTTCCAACACCTTTAGGTAATTTAAAAGACATCACTCTACGCTCCATTGAAATTTTGCAGCAGGTAGATGTAATACTTTGCGAGGACACGCGTACTTCTTCTAAATTATTGCATCACTATCAGATAACTAAGCCTTTATCGCCTTATCATCAGCATAATGAGCACAAAATTGTTCAACATATCGTTGATCAATTAGTGGCAGGTAAAACAATGGCATTAATTACCGATGCGGGAACTCCTGGAATTTCAGACCCTGCTTTTTTATTAGTCAGAGAGTGTATTAAAAATGATGTAATCGTAAACTGTTTACCTGGTGCAGCAGCTTTTGTTCCTGCATTAGTGAATAGTGGCATCCCAACAAATCGTTTTGTATTTGAAGGTTTTCTACCCATGAAAAAAGGTAGAATGACTTTATTGAAACAATTAGCCAACGAAGAAAGGACCATGATTATTTATGAAAGCCCCATGCGATTGGTAAAAACTTTAGAAGAATTGGCGGGTTATTTTGGGGCTGACCGTTTGTGTTGTGTAAGTCGTGAACTAACTAAAATGTTCGAAGAAAATAAACGAGGAACCTTACTGGAAGTAGCTGCTTACTTTAAAGAAAAGACAGTAAAAGGCGAAATTGTGGTGGTAATTGCAGGTAGGGAATCGTAATTTCCCAAACAATTCTTAACTTAACGATCCAACTTACATCCATGAAAAAATACCTTTCGTTTTTGATCTGTTGCCTTATTGCCTTTTTTGCAATGGCACAGAAACCTGCTACCAGTAATGTAATCGCAGATTTAATTCCTGCAGGAGTAGAAGTTACGATCACTCATAATAGTGTTACAGTTGATGGTAAAAAAATCGATTATACTGCTAGTACAGGATATCTTAATTTAAAGAACGATACTGGAAAACTAATTGCCAAAGTTTTTTTTACTTATTATAAAAAAGATGGCGAAGAAGCTGGCAAACGTCCAGTAACTTTTACATTTAATGGCGGTCCGGGTTCATCATCCGTTTGGTTACATATGGGTGGCATTGGACCTAAGCGAGTGTTATTGAATGATGATGGATTAGCTACACCACCGCCTTATCAATATATCAATAATGAATTTACCTGGTTAAGTAAATCAGACCTTGTTTTTATAGATCCGGTTTCCACTGGATTCAGTAGGGCTGCTCCTGGAGAATCTCCAAAACAGTTTCATGGCTATGAAGAAGATATCTCTTCTATGGGTTCTTTCATTCGCCATTTCTTATCTCGCTACGAACGTTGGGGTTCTCCTAAATATTTAGCTGGAGAAAGTTATGGCACTACCAGAGCCGCAGGATTAAGTAAGTTTTTACAAGATCGTTATCGTATTTATTTGAATGGTATTTTCTTGATTTCTGCTGTGCTAAATTTTGGTTCTAACGACTATTATATTGGAAACGATTTGCCACGTGCATTGTATATTCCTTCTTATACTGCAGCTGCCTGGTATCACAAAAAATTAGCGCCGGCATTACAACAAGATCTTAAAAAAACTTTGAAAGAGTCTGAGCAATTTGCGATTGGTGAATATGCAACTGCACTATTAAAAGGGGGTTGGTTAACGGATGCTGAAAAAGATGTTATTGCTACTAAAATGAGTTATTATACAGGCCTTAGTAAGGAACTGATTTTGCAAAGCAATTTGCGAGTAGGTGAGGGTAGATTCTGGAAAGAATTGCGTAGATCTGAAGGTCTTACTATTGGTCGCTTAGATGCAAGGTTTACGGGTCGCGATTTAGATGATGCAGGAGAATCGGTTAGCTTCGATCCATCTTTTGCCAATATTGACGGATCTTTTACAGCAGCAATCAATGATTATTTCCAAAAGGAATTAAATTTCAAAGAAGAAAAAGGCTATAATATTTTTGGTGATGTATATCCCTGGAATTATAACAATGTGCAAAATCAATATTTAAATGTGGCAGAAAGTTTACGCGATGCGATGGCTAAAAACCCTGCATTAAAAGTTTATGTAGGTTGCGGGTATTACGATTTTGCTACACCTTATTTCACAGCACAATACGATATCGAACATATGTTTTTAAGACCGGAACAACGTAAGAATGTGCAAGTACATACTTATGAGGCTGGCCATATGTATTATATCAATAAGCCTTCTCTTGCACAATTCAAAAAGGATGTGGATGCCTTTTATAGCTGGAGTAATAATGTAAAATAATTAACTATATTTTCTAACTCGGGATGGTACATTTAAGTAATAGTTTTTTTTAAAAATAGCTTTATGAGCAAACATGTATTTTTTATTGTGAGTATTTTGGGAACTTTTTTCTTTAACAGCTCTCAAGCTCAGCCAGATCGTTGGCAACAGCACATCAAGTATCAGATTAATGTGAATATGAATGTGGTGAGCAATCAATTTAATGGTACAGAGAAAATAGAATATATCAACAATTCTCCAGACACCTTACAGAAGATTTTTATTCACCTTTATTGGAATGCATTTCAGCCTAATAGTAGTATGGATATTCGTAGTAGAGAATTAGGAAAAGTAATGTTGACCAATAGAAGAGGAGATCAGGTACCAGATTGGGATTCAAGAGTAAAAGATCGGATTAGTAAATTAACCGATAAAGAAATAGGATACCAAAAAGTAATTAGTCTAAAAATAAATGGGAAGGATCAACAATTAATTGAACACGAAACTATTTTAGAAGTTCGACTCGATAAAGCTTTGTTGCCTAAATCAAAAACTTTGATCGATATCAACTTTGAAGCCCAAGTTCCTTTGCAAGTTCGCAGAAGTGGCCGAGATAATGCTGAAGGTATTCGATATAGTATGAGTCAATGGTATCCTAAAATGGTTGAATACGATTATCAGGGATGGAATGCCAACCCTTATATTGCCAGAGAGTTTTATGGCGTTTGGGGTGATTACGATGTGAAAATCACTATTGATAAATCTTACTTAATTGCTGCTACTGGTATATTGCAAAATGCCAATCAAATTGGGTATGGTTTTGAAGCGCCTGGTTTTAAAGTTCCTGCTGCAAATGGCAATACACTAACCTGGAATTTTACTGGATCTAATATTCATGATTTTGTGTGGGCTGCAGATCCAACCTATCAACATTTATCAAAGAAAACTGCTGGTGGGGTTGTGTTAAATGTATTTTATAAACCAGTAGATGCCAGAAGCGATAGTGCATGGTATAATGTTTTATGGGCAGCAGAAAAAGCATTGCCATTTATGGAGAAAAAATTTGGTAAATATCCTTACCCACAATATTCATTTATCCAAGGCGGAGATGGTGGGATGGAATATGCAATGGCTACTTTATTAAAAGGACCAGGACTTGGAACTGTATTTCACGAATGGATGCACAGTTGGTATCAACATATCATGGGAACAAACGAAAGTCTTTTTCCTTGGATGGATGAGGGTTTTACCGATTATGCAACAGGAGAAGTTTCTGATTATTATTATACAAACTGGGCATCTAAATCTCCTTATACTAATGATGCAAATAAAGCTTCCATTCTTAGGATGAATGAAGCGAATAAAACAAGATTACCACTACACCAATATGGCAGTTATGAAGGTTATTTTGGTTTGGTAAGATCTGGATTAGAGGAACCGATGAGTACACACTCTGATCATTATAATACGAATTTCGCTTATGGTTCTGCATCTTATAGTAAGGGCGCTACATTTATGGGTCAGTTAGGATATATTATTAGTGATAGTGTCAGAGATAAAGTATTGTTGAACTATTATGACCAATGGCATTTTAAACATCCTAATGCAAATGATTTTATTCGTGTAGCTGAAAAAACCAGCGGCTTATCATTGCAATGGTATAAAGAGTATTGGGTAAATAGTACCAGAACAATTGATTATGCAGTTGGAGACATCAGTACAAAAGAGGATAAAACTTTTGTCAATATCAAGCGTATTGGAAAAATGCCAATGCCTATAGAAGTTTTATTGACATTTAAAGATGGCAGCAAAGAACTTCATTATATTCCTTTGGATTTAATGTTTGGTCAGAAACCCATAGAAAATAATTCAGTTACTCGAATAGTTCATCCTGAATGGCATTGGGTTAATCCAGAATATAGTTTGTCTACTTCAAGAGCTATTAAGGATTTAAAATCTATAGAGATTGATCCCTCACAAAGAATGGCCGATGTAAATAAATCGAATAATAAATTGGTGATTCCTGATTAATGTTTTTATGGCACACAAATGATATTGATAAAGCTGATTTACGCAGATTTTTGATCCGTAAAAATTTATCATTCATGCCGGATAAGCCTGTTATTACCGATGTAAAACTGTGATATACCTTTATTGTATTCTTTTTAACATAGAAAATTGTTATTTCGTCCTCTTTTAAAATACATTTCTATGAAAAAAATTATTATTTGTTTATTCTTTATGGTAGCTTTTTATAAAAGCCAGGCACAAATTATAGTTACTCCAGAATTAGGCTATAATCAATCTACATTTTTTACTACAAATGATGCTAATCAAAATACGATTGCTACTATTAATAATTTTCAATTGGGTGCGTTGATTTCTAAACCAATTTTAGGAGCCCTTTTAATTCAGTCTGGTTTGGAATATGCTCAAAAAGGCGCATATATTGGGCGTGGGCCTCAATATGTGTATGGCTCAAATACCACCTTGAATTTAAATTATTTACAAGTGCCATTGCAATTAGGAAGTAATATTAAGATCGATAAAAAATGGGCTATTAATTTGTCTGCAGGTTTCTATGGAGGAATGGGTATTTCAGGAACTGAAAAGGGCACTGGTATTGATTTAAATGGAACATCAGCGATTAATAAAACTGTTGATTTTACTAACAACCCTCCTTCTCTAGATAACACTAAAACCTATATCAAACCTTTTGATTTGGGATATGCTTTTAGTGTTGGGGGTACTTATGAAAAGTTTCAATTAAGAATAACAGATAGTAGAAGTTTTGGAAATATTTCACCGGCAAGTAGTACTATTAATAAGAATCAAGTAATTAATATTTCTTTGGGTTATCAATTGTCTTTATAATACTAAAGTGTAATCGCTATTTATTTTTTGAAGCATGAATAATATATTTTTCCTGAAAATATTCTTCCGGGAAAATTTTATAAATCGGCATCATTTTAGGTCTTAAACTGCTTTCTGAAATTTCTTGATTTAGGTCTCCTCCTTTCAAACATATTAAGCCATTAGGAATTTCCTGATGGCTTCCTTTTTTAATTAGTGGGTCAGCCCAGGTCCAAAGGTCTTTCAGTGGGGCAACTGCGCGCGAAACTGCAAAATCAAATTTTCTATTTTTAATTTCTTCAGCGCGAATATGTTGGGTAGTTATATTTTTGATTCCAGCTCCTTCGCAAACAGCATCAACCACTTTTAATTTTTTAGCGATACTATCAACCAGATGAAACTGGGTATCTGGAAAGAATATGGCAAGAGGCACTCCTGGAAAGCCACCTCCACAACCAATATCAATGACTTGAGCACCGGATTTAAAATTTACAATAGCAGCAATGCTCAGGGAATGTAATACGTGATGCAGGTAAATACTTTCAATATCTTTTCTTGAGATCACATTGATTTTAGTATTCCATTCTTTGTATAATTCTTCAAGAGCGGCAAACTGTTTCAATTGTGCAGGTGTAAACTCAGAGAAGTATTTTAGTACTATTCCCAGTTTTTGCGGGGTGCTTTCCATATTGCGGGTATCGTAAAAATGTAAAAAAAGAACATCCAAATATCAAAAAATAAAAACCATGGCCATAGGTCTTTTTCGTTCAATTTCTTCATTGATTTGAATAAGACAACAGATTGAATTAAAAAGCGAAGACCAAATACAGATAAGGCCATCCACCAATTGAAGAATATGATAGAAAGTGCCAGTAGTGGATATATCCAAAACAAACTGAAAGAATATAATCCTAATAAAAATTTATGACCTCCTTTATAATATTTTGCTGTGGTATAGTGACGGTATTTTTGTCTCATCCATGCATTCCAACTATGTTTCGGGGCACTTAACGTATGGGCATCAGGATCAATAACAATTCTGGTATTTTTTCCATTAGCCACCTGATTGATAAACAAATCGTCATCGCCACTTGGAATCTGATTGATAGAAGAGAAACCTTTGTTACGCAGAAAGACTTCTTTTTTATAACTCAAATTTCTACCTACACCCATGTATGGGATACCCGCAAGTGCGTAGGAAAGATATTGTAATGCAGTATGAAAAGTTTCAAAACGAATTAATTTATTCAGGAGCCCTGGCTTTTTATGGTAAGCACCATAGCCCAAAACTATTTCCGTATCATCCGAATAAGCATCTTGCATTTTCTGAATCCAAAATTCAGAAGCAGGCACACAATCAGCATCAGTTAATAAAACAATCTCATACTTTGCACTTCGAATCCCCATAGAAAGCGGAAATTTTTTTCCGCTAATCATTTTTGCTTCCTGGGTCAGCTCTACATTATTAATATTTTTGAAAGTCTTTTTAAACTCATCAATTAAATATCTGCTTTCATCTGTAGAATTATCATTCACTAATACCAGTTCGTGGGAGGTTTTATATTGTTGAACCAATATGCCTGGTAAATTACGCATTAAATTATCGGCTTCATCTCTGGCACAAACCACTATTGATACAGGGTGCTCAATATTATCTCCATCGTTCTGAGCTTTATAAAATGCTAGTCTTCTGAAAAAGAAAAGATAATAGAGAATCTGGATAGCGATTACTGCGCAAAAGCAATAAAATACAATAGTCCACAGTATTGGAGGTATCATCATACCTGCAAAAGTAACAGTTATGAGCCCTTCGAGCGTGTGGCTTGTGGTTATGTGGAAAAAAGATGACATTTGCAAAATGTCTGCATTAACATTTAAACTCGAGGCTACACAAGGAAAAGCCCGAGCAGGAACTATTCAAACAGATCATGGAACTATTCAGACCCCTATTTTTATGCCAGTGGGTACCGTAGGTTCTGTGAAAGCAGTTACCCAACAACAATTGAAGAAGGATATCAATGCAAAAATTATTTTGGGGAATACTTATCATTTATATCTACGTCCGGGTATTGAAGTGTTGGAAGCTGCAGGGGGATTGCACAAATTCATGGGTTGGGATTTGCCTATCTTAACGGATAGTGGTGGTTATCAAGTATTTTCTTTAGCTGCTAATCGTAAGATCAAAGAAGAGGGTGTTGTATTTCAATCTCATATTGATGGCAGTAAACATTTGTTTTCTCCAGAATCAGTAATGGATATTCAACGAAGCATTGGTGCTGATATCATCATGGCATTTGATGAATGTCCACCTTATCCGAGCGACTATACCTATGCCAGAAAGAGTATGGATCTAACGCATCGCTGGCTTACCAGATGTTTTAATAGGCTGGAAGAAACGCCAGATAAATATGGCTACACTCAAAACTTGTTTCCAATCGTACAAGGCAGTACGTATACTGATTTACGTAAAGCCTCATGTGAATTTGTTGCATCGAAAGGTGCTGTAGGTAATGCTATTGGGGGATTAAGTGTTGGTGAGCCTGAAGAAATGATGTATGAGTTCACGGATCTTTGTTGCAATATTTTACCTGCAGATAAACCAAGATATTTAATGGGTGTGGGAACTCCCTGGAATTTATTGGAAGCAATTGATCTTGGCATTGATATGTTTGATTGTGTGATGCCTACACGGAATGGAAGAAATGGGATGTTGTTTACTACTCAGGGAGTTATTAATATTCATAATAAAAAATGGGCAACTGATTTTTCCCCAATCGATTCTGGGTTACCTTCAGAGATCAGTCAATATTATTCAAAAGCATATTTAAGACATTTATTTGTTTCCAAGGAAATATTAGGATTGCAATTAGCCAGTATCCATAATTTATCTTTTTATTTATGGCTAATGGGGGAAGCAAGAAAAAATATTCTTTCTAATAATTTCGTTTCCTGGAAGCAAGCGATGCTACCTATTTTAAAGCAACGTTTGTAGTCAACAATTTTAATAATAGAACTTGTTGGCGATGTGGATAAACCTCGTTCGTAATTCTATTTATGCACGATATACTTTAACTGCGCATTTTTAGTTCCAGACTGTTTAAATTACATCAGCTTACTAGTCCGTTATCTATGATGTCCGAAAAAATAACATTCATTTCCATGGATGTTATTTTATTTTAAGCCCTTTCTGATCCTTTAAAACAAAGGTTTTCTTCAATTAACATCCTTTTTACGTGCACATGCTTCCGAGCCTTTATCTTTGTACATAGCGTATGAAAAAGATCGACTGGTACATACTTAAAAAATTTCTGACCACTTTCTTTTTTGCCATATTCCTATTTACTGTTATTGCAGTAGTGGTGGATGTGAGTGAAAAAACAGATGATTTTGTGAAATCCAGATTGGGGTTCACCAATATCATTACGCAATATTATTATGGTTTTATCCCGCATATTGTATCGCTATTATTTCCTCTTTTTGTTTTTATTGCGGTTATATTTTTCACCTCTAAAATGGCAGGCAAAAGCGAAATTATTGCCATACTTGCAAGCGGCACCAGTTATGGTAGATGGTTAAGGCCTTATTGGATTGGTGGATTATTTTTGGCTTCCTTTCTTTGGATTTCAAATCAGTATATTGTTCCGAAAGCCAATCAAATTAGAGGCAATTTTGAAGCAAAATATATTGATGGTAATTCTTCTTACGATGCACTTCTTTTGAGGAGCAATAATATTTATCGACGAATCGACAGTTTTACTTATTGTGGGATATATGGTTATGATACATTAACAAAAAGGGGAGGACCTTTTTTTCTTTATAAAGTGAAGGGAAATCTAATTGTTGAGAACCTGAGATCCGATGAAATTTATTGGGATACTACAAAAAGTTGGAAATTGATGGAAGTGATTAGCAGAAAGTTTGATGGGATTAAAGAAGTTCAATTTAGAGATACCAATCAACATCGGAATTTTAATTTCCTTCCAAAAGATTTAAGTCGGGATAAATACACCAAGGATAAATTAACCTCTCCTGAATTAGACCGATTTATAAAATTGGAGGAATTGCGTGGATCTGAAGGAATCAATGATTTAAAAATCGAAAGGTATCGTAGAGATGCCACCTGTATTACAGTATTGTTATTAACTATGATCGGTGCGGTTGTAGCAGGTAAAAAAGTGAGAGGTGGAAGTGGGGTACATTTGGCGGTTGGCTTCGTAATAGCGGCTTTATTTATAGTTATTAATCAATTTTCTACTATATTTTCCACCAAGGGTAATTTGCATCCTATGATTGCTGCTTGGATTCCGAACATGATATTTTTGGTTGTGATGGTTGTTTTGTATAAGAAAGCTCCCAAATAATTGCTAAAAAAGGGCTTGTATCTCTTTAAATCTTTTGTTGCAGACTCCAACTTGTATTACCTTTAAAGGCCAATAATTGAGCATATTTTGAACGAAGAAACAAGCATTTTGTTTGTCTAAAAAAAGATAGTCTACATGGAATTCATCAAAGAGCGATTCAGGCTGAAAGCAGAAATTGCAAATGCGGAACTTAAGGAATTGTTGAAAGAGAATGGAAATCGCAAAATTGGGGAAGTTACTCTTGCCCAAGCATATCAAGGTATGCGTGGAATTACAGGATTGGTAACAGAAACAAGTTTATTGGACTCTGAAGAAGGTATTCGATTTAGAGGATATACTATTCCTGAATTGCAAGAAAAGCTACCCAAGGCTCCCAAGGGAGATGAACCTTTGCCAGAAGGTCTTTTTTATCTGATGTTGGTTGGTGAATTACCTAGCCAAGAAGATACTGAGAACATTACCAGTTTATGGCAAAGAAGAAGTCATGTGCCTAATTATGTTTTTGCTACTATCGATGCATTGCCTTTGAGTACTCACCCAATGACCATGTTTGTTACTGGTATTATGGCTTTGCAAACAGAAAGTAATTTTTCTAAAGAATATGCAAAGGGGCTAAATAAGAAAGATTATTGGAGCTTTGTATACGATGACGCTATGGATTTAATAGCGCGTTTACCTAGGATAGCTGCTTACATATATCGAAGAAAGTATAAGAACAACGAACATATTCAACCCAATGGTTTACTGGATTGGTCTGGAAACTTAGCTCACATGATGGGATTTAATGATGAGAGCTTTAAGGAATTAATGCGCTTATACATGACCATTCATGCAGACCACGAAGGTGGAAATGTTTCAGCACATACAACCCATTTAGTAGGTTCTGCTTTAAGCGATCCCTATTTGAGTTATGCGGCTGGTATGAATGGATTAGCTGGTCCTTTGCATGGTTTAGCCAATCAGGAAGTGATTAAGTGGATTTATGAAATGCAAGAAGCACTTCAAACAAAAGAACCTTCCAAAGAGCAAATCGCAACTTACGTTCAGCAAACATTATCTGCTGGTAAGGTTGTGCCAGGATATGGTCATGCGGTACTCCGTAAAACTGATCCTCGCTTTACAGCGCAAATGTTGTTTGGGAAAAAACATATGCCTGATGATCCTTTAGTGAACACCGTTTGGAATATTTATGAAACGGTTCCTCCAATACTTCAGTCTTTGGCTAAAATTAAAAATCCATGGCCAAATGTGGATGCTCATAGTGGCGCTTTATTGGTTCACTATGGTTTAGTTGAATACGAGTTTTATACCGTTCTTTTTGGTGTTAGCCGTGCACTCGGTGTTTTAGCAAGTCTTTGCTGGGATAGAGCTTTAGGCCAGCCTCTTGAGCGCCCTAAATCAGTAACTACTGAAGCTGTAAAGCTTTGGTTACAAGGGAAAGAAGAAATCTGGGAGTAATTTATTTTAGTTAAATAATAGAGAAATAGTAATTCCGTCAATTTAAATTT